>JAZNRO010000081.1:0-6899 GCA_045590715.1 Eubacteriales bacterium
CGAGTTACACACAGTTTCCACAGAGTTTTCCACAGTTAAACGTCCAAATTCTGCACGTATTTGGCATTTTGCTCGATAAATTCTCTTCTGGGCTCTACTTTATCGCCCATGAGAAGGGTGAAGGTCTCGTCTGCGGCGTAAGCGTCTTCAATGCTCACTGCCACAAGGGTACGGGTAGCCGGGTCCATAGTGGTTTCCCAAAGCTGTTCCGCGTCCATTTCACCAAGACCTTTGTATCTCTCTGCCTGGGTATTGTCACCCATTCTGGCAATGATCTCATCTCTTTCTTCATCGGAGAAAGCGTATTCCTGCTGTTTGCCCTTATAAACCTTGTAAAGAGGGGGCATGGCGCAGAAGATATGGCCTTTTTCAATGAGAGGACGCATGTGACGGAAGAAGAAGGTTAAAAGCAGGGTCTTAATGTGGGCGCCGTCCACGTCTGCATCCGCCATGAGAATGATTTTGCCGTAGCGCAGTTTTTCAATATCAAAATCGTCTCCAATACCACAGCCAAGTACCTGGATAATGGGAATGATCTGGGTAGAGGAATAAACTCTGTCAAGTCTTGCTTTTTCTACGTTCAGAATTTTACCGCGAAGGGGAAGGATGGCCTGGTATTTGGAATCTCTGCCGTCCTTTGCGGTACCGCCTGCAGAGTCACCCTCTACAAAGAAGATCTCGCTCTTTGCCGGATCTTTTTCCTGGCAGTCGGCAAGTTTTTCGGGATGGGCGCCGGATTCCAGGGGACTCTTTCTGCGGCTGGCTTCTCTGGCCTTCTTGGCCGCTTCTCTGGCACGGTTAGCCGCCAGAGCCTTTTCAATGAGTAGCTTTGCTACCTGGGGATTTTCTTCAAAATATTCCCCAAGTTTTTCCGTCATCAAAGAGTCAAGCAAAGGACGAACCTCTACGTTACCAAGTTTTGTTTTGGTCTGACCTTCAAACTGGGTCTCTTCTACCTTTACGGAAATGATACAGGTAAGACCTTCTCTTACGTCTTCCCCGGAGAATTTCTTATCACTGTCCTTGAGGTATCCGTATTTCTTGGCGTATTCGTTAAATACCTTGGTAAGACCGGTCTTAAAACCGGTTTCGTGGGTACCGCCTTCGGGAGTATGAATGTTATTGGCAAAGGAAAGGGTCATATCCTGGTAGCCGTCGTTATACTGCAGTGCTACCTCGGCCTGACAGCCCTTCGATTCCGTAGAAATGTAAATGACGTTTTCATTTAAGAGATTGCATCTCTTCTTTTCATTGAGGTAAGAAACAAAGCTTTTGATACCGCCTTCAAAATAGAGCTTATTGTATTTCTTCTCTTTTTCTTTCTTGTAGTAGCCGCCGTCTTCTCTTTCTTCGTCGTCGGCTTCTGCCTCTTCCTCGGTTACAAGGCCGTTTTCCAGGGCCGCTTCCATTTCGCTTCTGCCGTCGAAATCTCTCTCATCGAAAAATTCGATGGTAACGCCGGCCGTTAAAAAGGCCTGCTCGCGAAGACGGTTTAAAACCGTGGTATAGTCAAAATCCATTTCGGTAAAGATCTCGCTATCGGGCATAAAGCGAACGTAAAGACCGTGCTTTTCCGTATCGCCCTTACATTCAATGGCCCTTGCTACCTTACCTCTTTCAAATCTTTCGGTATATTCTTTTCCGTCGTAGCAGTTTACCACTTCCATCCATTCGGAAAGAGCGTTTACAACGGATGCACCTACACCGTGCAGACCGCCGGAGATCTTATATCCGCCGCCGCCGAATTTACCGCCGGCGTGGAGAACGGTAAAGACCACTTCCAGGGTGGGAATACCCATTTTGGGATGGGTACCCGCAGGCACACCTCTACCGTTATCCTGAACGGAAACTGAGCCGTCCTCATGCAATTTTACGGTAATGGTATCGCATCTTCCCGCCAGTGCTTCGTCAATGGAGTTATCTACGATCTCATAGATTAAGTGATGCAGACCTCTCTGACCGGTAGAGCCGATGTACATACCGGGTCTTTTGCGAACCGCCTCAAGACCTTCCAGTACCTGGATCTGATTTTCGTCGTAATTTGTGTTTACCTGGGTAAAATCCTTGTTTTCCAAAATCTTTTTCCTTTCTCACAAATCAAATTGCGGATAAAACTTTATTCTTCTTCCCTGGCAAGGTTTCCCGCACTGCGGGAAGAGGAATAAAGACTGTCTTTGCCGTGGGAATTGGTTAAAATGAGAGAATTGATCTGCCGCAGTGCTTTTTTCGGCATCACCGCATCTCCCTTCCGGTTTAAATGCCGGATAAAATTTCTGGTATCCTTTTGCAGGGTGGCGCTTTCTGCATTTAAAATCAAAACGATCTTACTTTTAAAGATCAGCGCACCGTCACCGGGGTCTAAAAAAGGGCTTTTCATTTTTTGATCTCCCCTTTTTCCATTTTGATCTTCTGGGCGGCGAAAGAAAAATCTTCTTCATCGGTACCCGAAAGAATCACTTGCTTTCCTATAAGGCCTTTGGTGATATATTCTCTTCTTTCTTCGTCTAGTTCGCTTAAAACGTCGTCAAGGAGATAAATGGGATCTTTTCCCGTCATTTCTTTGGAAATCTCCCCTTCGGAAAGCTTAAAGGATAATACCACCGATCTTTGCTGTCCTTGAGAAGCAAAGCTTTTGGCGTTTTTCCCGTTTACCAGAATTTCCATATCGTCCCGGTGAACGCCTTTTGTGGTATAGCCGTATTTTTTGTCGGATAAAAAGCTATCCTTTAAAACCCGAAGATAATTTTCTTCCATTTCTTCCCGGGTAAGTCCCTCTTTATAAACGTCGGAAACGTAAGATAAAGAAAGGCTTTCTTTTCCCCTGGAAATGGCCTGAAACTGCCGGGGGGCTTTTTCTTTTAAAAGCCTTATATAATCCGCCCGGATACAGGCAATTTTTACGCTGATGGCAGCTAGGCGCTCATTCCACACCGCAAAAAGCTCCTGGGGCAGATCTTTTTTTGCCGCTTGCTTTAAAAGAGCGGCTCTTTGGGCTTCTATTTTATTGAATTCATTGAGCATAGAAGCAAAATAAGGTCTGATCTGGCAAATCGCGCCGTCTAAAAAGCTTCTTCTTTTGGAAGGGCCGTCTTTAATGAGGGATAAATGCTCGGGGCAGAATAAAACCACCCGAAAAAGGCCCAAAAAATCCGAAAGCTTTTGAATTTTTACGCCGTTTTTATAAATGGCCTTGCCTTCTTTTCCATCCAGCACGATCTTCAGTTCAAAGGGAAGTCCTTCCCCTAAAATCTGGGCGCAAACAATGCTTCTTTCTTTATCGTAAGAGATCATTTCCCGAAATTTGGAAACTCTGAAACTTTTCCCCAGAGCCAAAACGTAAATGGCCTCCAGGAGATTTGTCTTTCCCTGGGCATTTTTTCCGATCACCGCGCAGGTACCGGGGTCAAAATGCAAGGAGACAGAATTTAAATTCCGGAAATTTTCTATTTCGATCTGTTCCAGCCGCATCAGTTCAGACGCATGGGTACTACCATGTAATAGAATTTATCCGTTTCGGGACTGGTAATGGCCATACCGGACAAAGGAGAATTTAGGTCAAACATAACCTTCTCCTGACCGCAGCTGGCCGCACCGCGAAGAGCGTCAAGAAGATACTTATTGTTAAAACCAACCAGCATTTCTTCGCCTTCTACCTCACAGAAGATCTCTTCGTCAATTTTTCCGTTTGCGGTAATGCATTTAATGCTCATTCCGTCAGAAGTTACCTGCAGACGAATGGGGCTCTTTGCTCTTTCGTCAATTAAAAGGGCACAGCGCTCAAAACAGCCGATAGCAGAATCAAGATCCACCGTTACTCTGGTTCTGAATTCTTTCGGCAAGGATTTAGAATAGTCGATATATTCTCCTTCTACGTAGCGGGAGAAGAAATAGAAATCTTCAAAAGCAAAGATAATGTGACGGCGGGCAAGCTCAATGCGGATCTGGCTGTCGTCATCGTCTAAAAGTCGGATCAGCTCCTGCAGAGTTTTACTGGGTACTACGAAACGAACGTCCATGGTAAGACCCTTGATGCATTCTTCCTCGCGAATGGCGATTCGGTAACCGTCACAGCCGCAAAGACGAAGCTTATCACCAAAGCTTTCAAAGAGAACGCCGGTGAGAATGGGCTTTAGATCAATGGTAGCGCAAGCAAAGATCACCTGCTGCAGCATTTTCTTTAAATTACCCTGCTCGATCACAAATTTCTTTTCGCCGGAAAGCATGGGCATGGCAGGGAACAGATCTCCGTTCATACCCAAAATTTCAAATTTAGCCGCTCCGGAAGAAATGGTGGTAACGAAATTGGCATCGTTGGAAATGGTGATCTCTCCGTCGGGCAGGGCGCGGATCATACCGGAAAGCTTTACCGCATCCAAAAGAATGGAGCCTTCTTCCAGGATCTGCGCGGGAAAAGAGGTCTTTACTCCTTTCGTGGTATCAAAAGAAGTAATGGAAACGCTTTCTTTCTCTTTTTCCGTTACAAAATACAGACAAGCCAGAGCCTGGTTGGCACTGCGGGAAGCAGTGGCACAAAGACAAGGGGCAATGGCATCCAGTAAGATTTTTTTCTCTGCTCGGATAAACATAATTTTTTCTCCTAGGCGTAAATGATTTTTTTTATTTTTTTAATTCTTTCGTATTCACCGTAGGGTCGGTGGATTCTGTGGATTATGGAAAGAAGCCTTGTAAACACTGGGCTTGTGGCTCTTTTTTATTCCGGAAATTTCTGTGAAATGAAAGGGAAGAAAAAGGACTTTTTCCGGGGAAAACTTTTTATCCCTTTTTCCACATTTTTCTTCACAGGAACTTAACAGTTTTTTTTGTGGAAAACTAGCCTTTGATCTCACGGATCAGACGGGATACTTCCTGCTCGAAGTCGGGATTGTCTTCGATCTTCTTTTCTACGTTTTTAATGGCAGAAAGAATAGTGGAGTGATCCTGGGAGAAGTATCTTGCGATCTCTACCGAGGAAAGGTCCGTCAGCTGATCGAAAATATAAATGGATACGTGGCGGGCGATGACGATATTTGCCTGTCTTCTCTTGCCCGTCAGATCCTGGATGCTGACCTGGTACTTTTCACAAACCTTTTCAAAGGTCTTTTCTACAATGTGGTCCACGCTCTTTTTCGGAATGATATCGTGGATACAGGTTTTAGCAAGTTCCAGATCAATTTTTCTGCCGAAAATGGTGGAATAGCCGTGAAGTCTTTTAATAACGCCTTCCAGCTGACGGATACTGGTCTTCATCTGATCGGCGATATATAAAAGCACGCCGTCGGGAATTTCAAGACCCATGGCCTCTGCCTTGCTTGCGGCAATGGCAACTCTCAGCTCCAGTTCCGGAGGCTGGATATCCACCGTCAGTCCCGATTCAAAACGGGTACGAAGTCGGTCGGATAGATGCTTTAATTCCTTGGGGGGGCAGTCACTGGTTAAAATGATCTGCTTATTTTGCTGATACAGTGCGTCAAAGGTGTGGAAGAATTCCTGCTGGGTGGTTTCTTTACCGGCGATAAACTGGATATCGTCTACCAGCAGTACGTCTACGTTGCGGTAGCGTTCTCTGAAATAGTGCATGGGCTTTTTTTGAAGGAGCCTATCGATCAGTTCGTTGGTAAAGTCTTCTCCGCGAACGTAAAGAATTCTTTTGGACGGATTGTTTTTAATAATTTCATTGGAAATGGCGTAGAGAAGGTGGGTCTTACCCATTCCGGAAGGGGAATAGATAAAGAGGGGGTTCCAGCCCTCCGCCGGGTTTCTGGCGATGGCCATACAGGCGTCGTGAGCCATTCGGTTGGTATCGCCTACAATAAAGTTGTCAAAGGTGTATTCCTCGCCTTTTACGGAAGGGATCTGACTTTTGATCATAACCCCGCTGGGCTCACCCACCAGCTTCTTTTCTTCATCGGAAAGGGGATCTTCCTTGGTAAAGGCCTCTACCTCTTTCACTTTGCAGAAAGCGTTGTCCGGCAAAATGCCCTGCTCCTCGTGAGCGCGGATGATCTCCGCCATATTTTCTCCGTGGGCTTCCCGGGAAAGGATCACAAGCTCTGCTCTGGCGCCCAGAATTTCAAAAATGGCGTTTTGCAGCTGCTTGTAATAGCGGTTGAATACGAAACCGCCCTTATATTCTTCTTTGGCCGATATATAAGCGTAGGTATCGGTCAGTTTTTCCAGTTCCAGTTCTTTAAACCAGATACTGAAGGTTGCGGCGGAAAAGCCCGCCGATGAACTGATATAGTCCAGTACGTGATTCCAGATTGCATGATTAGAATCCATTTTATTCTCCAATTTTCAATTTGTATTTCCTCAAAAAAACGGTAGAAGCCCTTTATTTTCTTTTTCCTGCCGGGGTTTGTATCCGGGGCTCTCTCCCCCTACCGCCGTAAAAAAGAGCAAAATAAGGCACAATATATATGTATATATAATATTATAATATATATTATAGGACTTGGCAAGGTTTTTCTTGTCTTTTTTGGGCGATACCCCCCACTTGCACAAAGAAAATCAAAATATTTTTACTTTTTATTCATATTTATTTAACAATATTTTGAGGCGTTACTGCCTTTTTGGGATGCCACATTGTATCACGTCGCCTTACTGACATGAAATGACAACTTCCTTTCTTTTTGAGAAAAAAGAAAGGAAAACTCCTTGATACCGTGGTTTTGTTCCTTCCCTTCGGTCGTTCAAAACCGGGTATCGGCGGTCGAAAAGCATCAAAAAAGTGATAACATCACTTTTTTCCCTTTCCGCAAAGAAAAACTTTGGCCTTCAAGCCGTAGGGGCGAACTGCGTTCGCCCGTCTGGATTTGTACCGTGTTATCGGGCGAACGCAGTTCGCCCCTACAAAATACTCCTCTTATATTTTTCGTAAGACCCCACACACCGACGCACAT
>JAZNRO010000082.1:0-5186 GCA_045590715.1 Eubacteriales bacterium
GGCTTATCAGTATCTTTTCTTTCATCGGATCTTTTCTCCGTTTAATACGGCACTTTCAAGCTTGTCGCCACAGTATGTAAGTTTCAATGAAAAGAAGGGGGAAGGGGAAGCGATCAGTTCTAAAAAGATCTTATCGCCTTCCCACATAGGAAGAGAATAAAGGGTCTCTTTATCGATCCATTCCAGAGTTCCTTCATCACAGTCTTTGATTTTGCCTTCAAATTCCGTGGCGGTAAACAGATGCATCCATTCCGTTTCGTACCGATCGGACACAAAGGTTATGATACCGCGGTAAGAAGGGTTTATCAGGTGCAGGCCGGTTTCTTCCAAGGCTTCCCGGATCACGCAGTCCTCGGGACTTTCTTTGTCCTCAAATTTTCCGCCGATACCGATCCATTTATCCCGGTTTAAGTCATTTTCCTTTTTGATACGGTGAAGCATCAGGTACTTTCCGTCTTTTTCAATGTAGCAAAGACTAGTGTTAATCATTCTTTCGTTTCCTTGTTTTTCAGATAGAAAAAGGAATTGATATAAGAGCCTAAAAGAATTACGGTATTAATTAAAAACATCCAGGTAATCAGAGCAATAATGGTGCCAAGAGAGCCGTAAAGGGTCGTAAAATCGTTAATTTTTCCCAGGAAGAAAGAAAAGAGATAGGACATTACCATCCAGGCCGCCAGGGAAAAGAGGGTGCCGGGCAGTACATCCCGTTTCCGCTGCTTGATACCGGGCAAAATGTAGTAAACACCAAAGAGTACAAAGCCAAGATAGGCAGATACTACGGTGTAACGAAGCAGTTGCAGAGAAATATACAGTTCCGCAACAATAGGGAAATATCCGGCCAGCCAAACAAGAAGTGATCTTCCGGCTACAATGAGGATAAGAGATGCAAAAAAGGATAAAAGAAGCAAAAATACAAAGATCAGTGAAACGCCCCATTCCTTTAGCAAAGGGAGTTTGGGGTCGATTTCATAAGCCAGGCGAAACTTTCGCTTCATGGTCTGTATGGCTTTTCCCATAGAGTATACGGTCAGGATAGAACCTAAAATCATCAGGGTCCAGGTATTGCCCAGGGAAATTTCTTTCAGATACGCGCGGAATAGATTTAAGATCTGCTCCGGAATGATTCGGGAAGAATAAGAGAGAGTATCCGGAGAAATATTTAAAGTGGAAAATACGGCGCTGATGAAAATAGCAAGGGGGAAGAAGGCAAAGAGAAAGTAATAGGAAAGAGCCGCAGAACTTTCAAAAACGTGGTCGCGAAATAGGTGTAAAAAGAAGGATTTGAATGAGTCCCCCTTCTTTTGATCGGTTTTGATAATTTGCATAAAAACTCCTGCGTTATTTTCGTTTTAAAATGCGTTTTATCCGATTTTTAATTTTATATCCCAAAAGAAAAACAGAGCGTCTTACCGGCAAATAGGTAAGATATAATTTTTGCATAAAAGAGGTAAGACAAATATCTTTTCCTTTTCGGTTGACAGAGGTAAGTATTGCAATTACTTGATCTTTATAAATACCTTTTTCAATGAAGTACTGGTTGTCCCCGCAAAGCCAAATTTCTCCGTTATCCAGGATTTTAACAATGCGGTGAAGAATAAACTGCCCGCTTTTTCTTCTGTAAAAGATCACGTCGTTCTTTTCAAGGTTTCCTTTTACGGGAGAAAGGGTAACGGTATCCACCCCGTTTTTCAAAAAGGGGAGCATACTCTTGCCGAAAGCAAGAAAAGAAAAACTTTTGCCTTCCGCTATTTTTTCCGAAATCAGCGGGAATAATTCCTCAAAGCTTATGGCTTTCGCGTTCATTTTTCCAGGATTCCTGCATTGGAAAGCTTCTGTAAAAAGGCTTCTACGTCTTTTTCGGCCAGCTCTTCTGTAATGTCATATTCAGAAAGGATGGCTTTTACAAGTGTATCTTTTTCAGCGCCGTCTTCCAGCAGTTTCCAAATGAGGAGACCAGTTTCATTTAAGGTAAGCATCGCCTCAAAGCTTACGTCACCTACCGGTACAACCACAAAGTTTCCGGCAACTTCTTTTAATAAAAATCCGTCTTTGATTTTCATTTGACAATTCCTTTCGACATGGTTTCGTAGGACACGTGGGCCGCTTCGGGGTCCATATTACAGGAAAACTGATAGATAGGAACGCGGGTGATCAGCGCGGAAAGGTGATCCAGCAAAAGTCCGGCAAGGTTTCTTTCGCCGGGACGAACCGTCTGATTTAATAGGTTTTCCAGAGCCTTCATAGAGGGCATGGGAGAAATCTTGTTTTCTTCTCCCCGCTCTAAAAATGCGATTCCTTGAAGCTTTACTTTGCGGTTAAGACTTAAGTCTGTTTTTCCGCTCCAAGGAGTTCCGTATACGTAAA
This sequence comes from Eubacteriales bacterium, assembly GCA_045590715.1. GTDB lineage: Bacteria > Bacillota > Clostridia > Oscillospirales > SIG627 > RGIG5579. Next base: position 2,368 of record JAZNRO010000082.1, read on the forward strand.
TTCCGTCTTCCAAAATGCGGATGGCTGGTTTATCGTCGTTTAAAATTTCCGCTCCTTTGAATTCTTTCAGCCAAAGACCGGTATGGGTGGATTTTCCCGTTCCGCTGGGAGCAGAAAACAGATAGGCCTTGTCTTCATAAACTACGGCAGAGGAGTGAAGCAGAAAACCTGTGTGTGTGATCAGGGTGTTATAAAAATCCGCGCCGGTGACCATATACTCAATCAGCTCTCGGTCTGCATAGGGGTATTTTTTCTCCATTTGCTCGTAGATCTTGGGGGTCATCAAAATATCGCATATAGGAGAAGAGGTATCGTCGCAAAGATAGGGCCTGGATTGGGAAAAGAGCGTCGGGTATTCCGGATCCATCCGAACCGTAAGCTCTGCGATCTTGTAGTTTTTGATCATTTTGTCCAGTTAACCTTTCCGATATAGTAGCGGGATAGGATCATGGCAACAACTGCGGCAAGAGCAAGGGAAGAAAGAGAGAAGATCAGGGTGTATTTTACAGTTCTGGGAGAATGGGAAACTTTGTTTTCCTGTTCTTCCAAAAGGTGTTTTTCTGCAAAACTTAATGCGTCCAGCGCTTCTTCGATATTGGTCGTGGCTTCTTTTACGTCAAAACTTGTGGATTCTTCGTTTTTCAGAACCTGTTTTCCGGCTTCAATTTTCTTTTGAAGTTGATTTAATTTAATTTCAAGACCTTCTTTGACGGTCATGTTTTCGTTTTCCTTGCAAAGCGTGGTCAGTTTCTGATAGCTTTCCACAGAGATCAGCTCCTCATACTTTTCGTTTGCCAGAAGAGGAACGGAATCCAGATAATCTTTTGCGATTTTTTGACAGGTTTCTTTATCGGCCTGGGGCGGGATAAAGAAGAAGTGGGGCAGATTTAAAGATACCTGAAGATCGGAAATGGTCTGGTTGTAGCGAGTCCAGGTAGGAACGGTAAAGTTTTCTGCTCTTAAGTCTTTGTAGGTGTCAAGGGTCTTGTTTGCTTCGGAAAAGTCCAGGGCAGCATCACAAGCGGCCTTGTAAGAATCGTGTACGTTCTGCAGAGCGATCTCCAGCTGATTACGGCTTCCGCCGGTAGCACCCAGTCTCTGGGCGGTGCTTAGTGCGCTTTCCAGTTTTGCCCAGTGCTCCGTGTCACCCAAAAGCTCTACGCGGGAGCAGAAGCGAACGTATTTTGCATAGTCGGCAACGTATTTTGCGGTTGCACTGGCAGGCTTTCTTGCCAATACCAAACCGTTAAAGGCGTTTGTAAAATTGGTGGAGAAGCTTTCAATGTGCTTCTCGGTGTGTTCCCGATACATTTCGGAAGTGGTTTTTTTACCTCTGGCAAAGAGAGTAGGAGCGGCAAGTTCTTCCCGTACCGCGTCGTATACACTCTGCACCTTTTTGAAACTTTCCGGTGTAAAGAGAGAGGGATCCAGCTGATTAAAGGCTTCTACCAGTCCTTCCAGAGAGGAATAGTCGAAAACGTCTCTCATCAGGTTGGAATAAGCCACCTTCAGGTCATAATAATACTTGGTAATTTCCGCCTGGGTGATGGTGTCGGACGCCAAAAACGCCTTGATCTCCTGCATCAGGCTATCATAGGCGGGGTAATATTCCGATCCTTCGTAGTCCGGCACGTAAAGATAGGTTTTCAGGTTGTTATAAATCTTGTTAAGGTCGGTGATGGTTTCCTCACCCTGAACGGGAAGAGCAAAAAGGGAAAGAAGCATAATCACGGCAAGAAACAGTGAAATCTTTTTGATCATAATTATTATTCCTCACTAATATTTAAAACGTCAGTTAAAATTGCAAATTCCTCAAGGGAAAGCGTCTCCCCCCGTCTTAAGGGATCAATGCCCGCATCTGTCATTATCCGGATCAGATCTTCTTTTGACATTTGATTCTGTGCTACGGGATAAAGGGTGTTGGACAGCACTTTTCTCCGGTTGAGAAAAGCGGCTTTGATCAGCCTGAAAAATAAATCTTTATCCGATACAGATACCGGAGGGGTTTCGTGGGGGATCAAGCGAAGCACGGCAGAATCTACCTTGGGTCTGGGAACGAAGTTGCCGGGACCAACGTTAAAAAGCCTTTGGGTCTTGGCATAGAAAGACACAGAAGCGCAGATAGATCCGTAATTGGGATCGCCGGGTTTGGAACTTAGCCTTACCGCAGCTTCTTTTTGAATGAGAACCGTAATGGAAGCAATAGGAAGATCGCTCTCAAGCAATCGCATTATGATCTCGCTTGTGATATAGTAGGGAAGATTGGAGCATACGGCAATATGATAGTCGGGATAGGTTTTTGCAATGCTGTTAAAATTAAATTTTAAAGCGTCGGTGTTGATTACCGTAACGTTTTCCTTTTCGGAAAGGCTCTCTTCTAAAACACCCATTAAATGAGGGTCGATCTCCAGCGCCAGTACCTTGGTAAATAATTTGGATAGCTGAATGGTAAGTGATCCCGCTCCGGGTCCGATTTCCAGTGCCAAGGTCTTGCCATCATCCGGAAGGGTTTCTCGGGAAGCGGTAGCGATCCGGAGGGATACGGCTTCGTTCATCAAAAAGTTCTGTCCCAGATTCTTTTTGAAGAAAAAGTCGTGCCGTTCCAAAAGATCGGTCATTTCTTTTGCAGAATATAAATTCATACCTGTCCTTTTATCCTCTTTTTCCTTGATTATAAGCCGGGAAAAAGATGGATCTGAAAGCGATTTTCTAAAAGTTAAAATAATTCAAACTATTATAACATTCTTTTTTCATTTTTTCAATGTTTTTTTCAAAAGAAAAAGCAGGGTCATCCCTGCTTTTTCTTTTTATAGTATAAT
>JAZNRO010000083.1:0-3889 GCA_045590715.1 Eubacteriales bacterium
TGGTGGAAACTATAGGGCTCGAACCTATGACCCTCTGCTTGTAAGGCAGATGCTCTCCCAGCTGAGCTAAGCTTCCATGTGGAGCGGATTACGGGGCTCGAACCCGCCACCTCGACCTTGGCAAGGTCGCGCTCTACCAAATGAGCTAAATCCGCAAATTGTACGTCCAGCAAATGGTGCCTCCGGTCGGAATCGAACCAACGACACGGGGATTTTCAGTCCCCTGCTCTACCAACTGAGCTACAGAGGCATTCCCTCTCGCTGCGACCCGTTTATAATATCATCAAAAATGCATCTTGTCAAGGGTTTTTTTCAATTTTTTTGATATTTTTCGAAAAGATTTTGAAAAGAAAAAGATACCGACAATTTTTGTCGGTATCTTCCTTTATTTTATTCGTTTTCAGAATCACTTTCTTCCAAAGGTTCTTCTTCCTCTACGGGAGATTCAAAAGGATCTTCGCTTTCCTGCTCTTCCAAAGAATTCTCTTCCTCGGCGGGAATCTCTTCTTCCAGGGGAACTTGTTTTTCAATGGTTCTTCTGGCTTTTCTCTTTTTCACCTGTGCGGGAGGAATAAATTCCGGCAAGGGCTCTGCCACGATAGTTTCCGTAAAATCGGGAGTTGCTTTTCTCTTTCTGGTAGCAAGAGAAATGATAAGACCGATAAGAAGGAGAACTGCAACGATTCCAACGGCAAGAGCGATGATCAAGATCTGCTCTGCCTTTTTATCGGAATCGGCAAGATCTTTTTTCAGGGTATCGATTTCCTTCTGGGCTTCTTTGGAAATACCGGTATCGGGTACAAAGTAAGCGGTAAAAGAAGAAAGGCGGGCATCGTAATAATAGAAGCCGGCAGTTCCGTCAGAGGTCATACCGTAAACGAGATAAATATTTGTATCCTTGGAATTTTCCACAGCATAGGCGGAAATGCTCTGCTCCCCTACCTGAATGGTTTCAGGAACAAATCCTTCGGGAACTTTCACGTCTTTTCCGGGATTTAATACCACCACTAAGCCGGGCTGGCCGGAAACGGTAACGTAAGGAGTAAAGCTCTGGGTCTTTTCATCAAAGACGTACCAAGCGCCAACCTTCTGCAGACCTTCCACTCCTTCCACCTGCACTTCCTTATACAGATAGGAAATGAGAATGGTATTCTGGGGTGCGGCGTAAGAAAGGATCTTCTTATCGCCTAAAAGCGCGGTAGTGGGCTGATAGCCTTCGGGAATCTGGAGCATGGCGGGATCGTAAGCCACGCTTAAGCTCTCTTCCCCTACTTGGGTAGTAACACCGGCAAGTTCGGATTCCTGGCGGGTAACGGTAATAACGTAGGATTTTCTGGTTCCGTTTTGAGCGGTAACCACAACCTCTACCTTATTCTCTCCTACCACAAGGGCATCCGCACCGGTAACAGCCACAGAGGCCTTCGTATCTTTGGCCGTAGCGGAAATGGCAAGAGAAGAAACTTCAAAAGGAACGCTTAATGCATAAGAGGTAGTCTTGGGATCAAAGGCAGGAGAAAGCTCTCCGGTAGAAAGCGCCAGGGCGGAGAGATTGTTCTCACCGGAAAGGATGGGCGCGGCGGTGACACTGATCTTTTTAGACGCGCCGGAAATGGACATATTGGAAGCAGAATCAAAGCTAACTACCTGTGCGCCGGAAACGGCAACAGTGGCAGAGCCGATCTTCTTTGCTCTGAAGACTACCGTTCTGCTGTAAGAGGAAATGCCGTCGCTGGAGTCGGAGAACAGCACGGCCCCGCCGCCACCGCTATCTGCACCGGAAACGTATTCCAGAACAGAAGGGTCATAAGTCAGGGAAAAACGCCAAGAGCCGATCTTTTCGGAACCGCTGAATTTTACAGTCACATTGACCTTATTCCCCACGATCACAGAGCCCGAACCGGACAAAGAGAAAGTAGCCGAAGCCGCGGAAACGGGGAATGCAAAAAGAGAAAGGATCAATACAAAAGCCAAGAGAAAGGACAAGCTTTTTTTCATTTTAAACCCTCCTTATTGAGTAATACCGGTAAGGCCCAAAAGGGTCTTTCTTACCAGGAGAAGATCAATGGCATCTACAATGCCGTCGTGATTTACGTCCGCCGATTTGAGAGCCGCTTCATTGAAAGCGGTAAGACCCAGCAGATTCTTACGGATAAGAAGCAGATCAATGGCGTCGATTCCGGCATCTCCATTCACGTCGCCGTAGATGACGATCTGGTACTGGGTAACGTAAGCACCGTTATTGTAATGAAGGATCATACCGGTTCTCATTGCACCGGAAACCACGTTGCCTGCCGCGTCAGTCAGATAAGCGGAAGCGTTCCCGTAAACGCCAAGAGATGAAAGAAATGCGGAAGAATCGGTTCCGGGAGTGATGCCGGAGATCAGATTGCCGGAAATCTTATAGGGGGGATTCCATCCGGAAGGAACGGTAGAACCTGCTCCGGGATCCGATACGTCAGGAGGACCGGAAGCAGAACCTTCACCATTCAACTGCACGTTGATGGTATAAACTCTGGGGTTACCGGAGGCACTGGTGCAAATGATCTTTAGTGTGTTTTCTCCCGTTTGAATGGGTACCTGGCCGATATTACCGGAAACGATGGCAGAAGAACTTGCGGGTGTGGCAGATACATTCAAATGGGTAATATTTCCATTGATAATAAGATCATAGGTAGCTGTGCCGTAATTTAATGTCTGATAAAAATCAAAGGTGGGAGTAAGAGAATAGCCTTCAACGGAAAGGTTTTTCAAAAAGTTATTGGGGCTTCCCGTGGCCAGGGGTGCGGGACAGGGAGAAGCGGGCATATTCTGGAAAACGGGAATACGGAAGGTAAAGGCGCTTTCCAGCATACCCAGTTCCACGTATTCCTTTCTCTGGTTTCTGCCTTCGCTAAAGGGCGCGGCAATATTGGTCATATACTGGTGGGTAACGGGACTTGACGGGCTTTCTACGTCGTATTTCTGGAAATAAGCCGTGTCCTGCCCTCTTGCGATATAACTGTTACCGATCACAGAGCCGCCAGCCATAATGGCTTTATAGGGGGTATCCCAGCCTTGATTTCTGGCGTATACCATACCGTCGTACGCCCCGGTATAGGCGCCGATATTAAAGAAGTTATAAAAGCCGGAAAAATCTTCGCCGGAACCGGTAACATAAGTACCAAGGCTACAAGCATTTCCGTTCCAGCCCACTTCCTGGATACAACGGATCACCAAATGAAATGCGCTAACGCCGGCTGTATAAGCCGCATCTAAAAAGGCTCTGGCATAGGAAACAGTTTCACCGGCGGAATTTACCGTAGTCTTCCCTTCCATAAAGGTGCCCTTCATCATAGCCGCAATATTTTCTTCCGTTTGGGTAGCGGCAGAGAAGGCAAGCTTTTCAAACTGGAAAATATCCGTTTCGTTCAAGAAGTTTCTGGGGTCCATATAATAGGCCACCAGATCCGGGTGGGCCTGGTACCAATTCGTACCTTCCATCACAAAATAAGTATCCGTCTCCCAATCGTAAGAACCGGATTCGGTAGAATAATGGGACAGAATACCATTATTGATATAACTCCAGCCAAGACGGTTCTCCAGGGCTTGTACCTTGGCCCAATCAAGGCCGGTATTCACCGCTTCGAAATTCCAGGAAGGATGCTTTTCGTGAATTTCACGAAGAGCCTGGTGATAACTTTCCGGAAATGCGGCAAGCTGGGTTTCAAAATCCGAATTGGGAGTTACGGGGATATCCTGGGGGGGAGGGGTCAAGATCTTAATATAGCGATTAAAGATATAGCCCTCGTAAGATGCACCGGCAAGGCTAAAAGACACCTTGTACCACATATCACCGTCACGGTCAATGCCTTCTCCCAGAACAGTCACGCTCTGGCCGGAATTGACACGG
>JAZNRO010000084.1:0-11629 GCA_045590715.1 Eubacteriales bacterium
GCATCGATCTGGAGACATACGTTCTTTGCAGCTTCAGCGAAAGCAGCGTTATCAAGAGTTTTGGTCATCTTAACGATTACACCGCTGTTACCCTTGCCGTGAACGTAGGAACCGGCAGCGCCTTCTACGATTTCAAAACGACGGATGTTGATGTTTTCACCGATGGTGAAGATCTTATCCTTCAGGGCAGCTTCTACGTCCAGACCGCCTTCGAAATCCTTCTTCAGGAGTTCTTCAACGGTAGCGGGACGGGTCTTCAGAATGATCTTCAGAAGATCGTTTACAAATTCGCCGAATACAACGTTTTTCGCAGCAAAATCGGTTTCGATATTAACTTCGATCATAGCAGCAGTGTGAGTTTCGGTATCCAAAAGGATAGAAACGAGACCTTCCGCTGCGATACGGCCGGACTTCTTAGCTGCAACAGCAAGACCTTTCTCACGAAGGATCTTGATTGCTTCTTCTTCATTACCGCCTGCTTCTACAAGAGCTTTCTTGCAGTCCATCATACCGATACCGGTCTTGGCTCTCAGGGCAGCAACTGCCTTTGCAGTGATTTCCATAATCAAAATTCCTTTCTCTTTGTAAAATTAGGCTTCGGTAGTTTCAGTAGCTTCTTCTGCTACGGTTTCAGTAGCTTCTTCGCTCTGTTCGGGAACGAAAGCGTCGTCACCCTGACGGCCTTCGATCACTGCGTTTGCCATAACGGAAGCGATGAGACGGATCGCGCGGATCGCGTCGTCGTTACCGGGGATTACGTAGTCAGCTTCGTCAGGATCACAGTTGGTATCAACGATAGCAACCATGGGGATACCCAGTTTCTTAGCTTCCAGAACTGCGTTTCTTTCCTTCTTGGGGTCAACTACGAAGATTGCGCTGGGCAGACCTTCCATTTCTTTGATACCGCCGTAGTTCTTTTCCAGATCGGCGATTTCTTTCTTGTGTTCCAGAACTTCCTTCTTGGGAAGAAGATCAAAAGTACCGTCTTCTTCAAACTTCTTCAGTTTGTTCAGACGAGCGATGCTCTTCTTGATGGTCTTGTAGTTGGTCAGCATACCGCCGGGCCAACGTACGTTTACGTAGTACATACCGCATCTTAATGCTTCTTCTTTGATGGCATCCTGAGCCTGCTTCTTGGTACCGACGAAGAGGATCTTACCGCCGTCCAGTGCGACGTCGCGGATGAAGTTGTAAGCTTCTTCAACCTTCTTTACGGTTTTCTGCAGGCCAACGATATGGATACCGTTTCTCTGGGTGAAGATGTACTCTGCCATTTTGGGGTTCCATCTTCTGGTCTGGTGGCCGAAGTGAACTCCTGCTTCCAGGAGCTGCTTCATAGAGATGATGTTGCTCATGATTTTTCCTTTCCGGGTTTTACCCGCCACGGCCTAAACAAAGAACGGCGTAAGCCGACCCTCTTTGTCCGAAAAAGGTCCGTGTGTGAATTTTTTTCAAACGAGTTTAACATAAATTAAAGAGAAAATCAAGAATCTTCTCTTAATTTGTTTTCCAAAAAAGACGATTTTGGCTAAAATTTACAAAATGTTCATAGCCTTTTCGTACTCGGAACGAAGATATGCCTTGGTCACACCGGCAAAAATGTGATCCCAGGGAAGGATTTCGTCCAAGGGGATTTCACGGTTGGCGTAGAAAGAGGAATCAAGTCCCGCTTCCGCAATGGCCTCTTCCCAATTTTCCAGAGAGAAATGTTCGTCCCAGGAGTCAAATACCTGGCCCTTTTCAAAGGCCAATTCAATGGCACGGGAAAGTCTTCTGTCTCCTCTTGCCAGTACCGCTTCCAGTCTGCTGGAACGGGCGTCGTGCCAGTTATAGCTCACCTTTCGGGTCGTGATATTATCCCGGACGATCTGCTGTTTTCTCTCTACCTCACAAAGCTGGTTTTGCGCCGCCCACTGGAAGGGGGTCTGGGGCTTGGGGATAAAGCAGGAAACGCTGATATTTACCTGAACGCCCTTCCCTTTCGGCTTATCCGGGTTCTGATAATAAAGGTTTACGATCTGCTGGGCAAGATCGGCAATCCCCTTTACGTCCGCATCGGTTTCATTGGGAAGCCCGTCAATAAAATAAAGTTTTACCGCGCTCATTCCCGCAGAAAATACGTAGTTCATGGTACGGACGATATCCTCTTCCGTAACGCCTTTTCGGATCACGTCGCGCAGGCGCTGAGTACCGGCTTCAGGGGCGAAGGTAAAGGAGCCTTTTTTCAGTCCCGGCACCTGATCCATAATTTTCTGGGAAAAGCTATCCACACGCATGGAAGGAAGAGACAGACGGATCTTTTCTTCCGGGCACCACTGAAGAAGTTTTTCGCACATAGAGGAAAGGCCGGAGTAATCGGAAATAGACAGAGCGCACATAGAAATTTCCGAATAGCCACTGCCACGGGTAGCGGCTTTGGCAAGTTCATTGAGTTTTTCCGGAGAACGCTCACGGATGGGACGGCAGGTCATACCGGCCTGGCAGAAACGGCAACCGCGAATACAGCCGCGGAATACTTCCAGTACCGTGCGGTCGTGGACTGCTTCCACGTGAGGGATCACGGGATTTGTAGGATAAAAGGAATTTTCAAAATCCCGAACGATTCTTTTTTTGATCACTTTGGGAACGTCATCGTATTTGGGCGCAAAGGAAGAAATAGCGCCGGATTCATCGTAACTTACTTCATAGAGAGAAGGTACGTAAAATCCCTCAAGATGAGAAGCCTTGCGCAAGAAATCTTCTTTGGTCATTCCCTTTTTCTTGCAGTCTTCATAAAGATTCATCAGTTCCGGCAGTGCTTCCTCTCCTTCGCCGATGGACATGATATCAAAAAAGTCTGCAAAGGGCTCGGGATTATATGTACAGGGACCGCCGCAGAGAAGAATGGGATCCTCTTCCCCTCTCTCCTTGGCATAGAAAGGAATGCCTGCCAGAGAAAGCATATAGAGTACGTTGGTATAGCAAAGTTCGTACTGCATGGTAAAAGCGAGAAAATCGAACTTTTTTAATTCATCTCCGCTTTCCAGGGCGTAAAGAGGCACGTTCTTTTTCCGAAGAAGTTCTCCCATATCCGGCCAGGGCGCAAACACTCTTTCGCACCAAACGTTCTCCATTTCATTGAGAACGCCGTAAAGGATCTTCATACCAAGATTTGACATTCCGATCTCATAGGTATCCGGGAAGCAGAAAGCCACTCTGGTCTTTCCTTCTTTATCCTTGATAATTTCGCCGTATTCCCCGCCGATATAGCGGCCGGGCTTTTCCACTTGATCCAATACGGCTTTTAATTTTTCAGGAATCATTTTTTCTTTCCTTTCTGTTTCAAAACAGGTTTTAAATACATACCCGTATAACTCTTTTTACACTGGGCGACCTCTTCCGGGGTACCGGTAGCAACGATCCTGCCGCCGGCATCGCCCCCTTCGGGGCCTAGGTCAATAATATGATCGGCGCGCTTTATCACATCCAGATTATGCTCAATGACGATGACGGTATTGCCGTCGTCCGCCAAGCGATCCAGAATACAGCAAAGCTTATTCACGTCGTCAAAATGAAGGCCGGTGGTAGGTTCATCCAGAATATAGCAAGTCTTTCCGGTGCTGCGGCGGGAGAGCTCACAGGAAAGCTTCACTCGCTGAGCTTCACCGCCGGACAGTGTGGTAGAAGACTGGCCGATCTTAATATAGCCAAGGCCTACGTCCTGCAGGGTCTGAAGTTTTCTCTTCAAAGAAGGAAATGCGTCGAAGAACAAAAGGGCTTCGGATACAGTCATATCCAGCACGTCGGAAATGGTCTTTCCTTTAAACTTTACCTCAAGGGTCTCTCGATTATAGCGCTTGCCGTGGCACACGTCACACTTTACGTATACGTCCGGCAAGAAATGCATTTCGATCTTTACCGAGCCGTCGCCCTGGCAGGCCTCACAACGTCCGCCCTTTAAATTAAAGGAGAAACGGTCAGGACCGAAGGCGCGCATTTTGGCATCTGCCGTTTGAGCAAATACTTTGCGGATCTCGGTAAAAAGTCCGGTATAGGTGGCGGGGTTGGAACGGGGGGTTCTGCCAATAGGCGACTGATCGATGGCAATAACCTTATCCAGTTCCTCTACGCCCCAGATCTTATCGCATTTGCCTAAAACCGTATTGGCGCGGTTGAGTTTCTTGGCAAGGAAGGGATAAAGGATGCCGTTGATAAGACTGCTCTTTCCGCTTCCGGAAACGCCGGTGATACAAACGAGTTTTCCCAGAGGAATAGAAACGTCCATCCCCTTGAGATTATTCTGGCGGGGATTTTTGATCACAAGTTCTTTTCCGGTGCCTGGACGGCGGGATACAGGAACTTCAATTTCCTTTTCGCCGGACAGATACTGACCGGTGATGGAATCCTTACACTTTTTAATATCTTCCAGGGTGCCTGCGGCAACGATCTTACCGCCGTGTACCCCGGCGCCGGGACCGATATCCACGATATAGTCGGCATTTTCCATGGTTTCCGTATCGTGTTCTACCACGATCACGGTGTTTCCGGTATCACGCAGTTTTTTTAAGGTTCCAATGAGTTTGGTATTATCTCTCTGATGCAGACCGATACTGGGCTCGTCCAAAATATAAAGCACGCCCATCAGACTGGAACCGATCTGGGTAGCCAGGCGGATGCGCTGACTTTCACCGCCGGACAGAGTGCCGGCTTTCCGGGAAAGGGTAAGGTACCCCAGGCCCACGCTTCTTAAAAACTCCAGTCTTGCGCGGATCTCTTTGATGATCTCACGGGCAATGGTCTGCTCTTTTTCCGTAAACTTGATGGTATCCAGAAACGCAAGTTCCTTTTCTACGGAAAGGTCACAAAACTCCGTAATATTCATGCCACCCACGGTGACCGCAAGAATTTCTTCCTTCAAGCGTTTACCGTGACAGTCACTGCAGACCACGTCTTCAAAAAATTCTTCGTAATAAGAATCGTGATAGGTATTATACCGCTCCATAATTTTTCCCAAAACGCCGGGAAAACGGGTGGTGTATTGATTGAAAAAACCGCCTTCTTTGAAATGAATGGTATATTCCTTATCGCCGGTACCGTAAAGAAGCGCATTCATGGCTTCTTCCGGATATTCCTCAAAGGGCGTTTTCAGATCCAGTCCCCAGGGAGCGATGACCTGGGCATACAAAAGTCCGGACCAGTTATCGTCCTTCATGGTCTTAAATCCATTGCACTGGATTCCCCCGTCGGAAAGGGACCGGGTCAGATCCGGAATCACGCGCTGGGCGGAGACGGTGGGCTTTACCCCAAGACCGTCACAAGTGGGACAAGCGCCGTAGGGGTTATTAAAGGAAAACATACGGGGCTGAAGCGCACCGATGGAAAAATTATGCTCTTCGCAGGCAAAGGCGGTAGAGAAGGTCTGATACTTCCCTTCCTCTCCCTCTTTTTTATCCACAAGATCAATGGTAAGACCGGAGCCGGTAAGCTTCATGGCCGTTTCCACCGAGCCGGTAAGTCTTGCCTGCAGACCTTCCTTCATCACAAGACGGTCTACTACCACGTCAATATCGTGCTTTTTATTTTTATCCAGTTCCGGCACTTCCGCAAGGTCGTACACGTATCCGTCCACCTTTACACGGACGAAGCCGCCTTCCCGGGCTTTATCAAAGACCTTTTCGTGAAGGCCCTTCTTCCCTTTCACTACCGGGGCAAGGACCTGAAAACGGGTGCCTTCGGGAAGAGAGAGAATCTGGTCAATAATCTGGTCAATGGTCTGGGCTACGATCTCTTTGCCGCAGATGGGACAATGAGGGATTCCCACTCTGGCATACAAAAGGCGCAGGTAATCGTAGATCTCCGTAACGGTACCCACGGTAGAACGGGGGTTTTTACTGGTGGTTTTCTGATCGATGGAAATAGAAGGAGAAAGCCCCTCGATGCTATCCACATCCGGCTTATCCACCTGTCCTAAAAACATTCTGGCATAAGAGGACAAGGATTCCACGAAACGGCGGTTTCCCTCGGCAAAAATGGTATCAAAAGCCAGGGAAGATTTTCCGCTTCCCGAAAGGCCGGTAAATACCACCAGCTGATCTCTTGGAATCTCAAGAGAAATGTCTTTTAAATTGTGGACTCTTGCTCCTTTTACTACAATGTGATCTCTTGCCACGATCTTTTCCTTTTCTTTCTACTTATTCTTCCAGACTTCGAATACGGTCTCGCAAAACAGCGGCCGTTTCAAAGTCAAGCCGCGCGGCGGCCTCTTGCATCTCCTGATACAGTTCTGCAATCACAGCGCGCTGATCTGCGCCGCTCTCTTTTTTCTTCTTGCCGGGTTTCTTGCCTTTTTCTTCGTTCTTGGTTACCACGGGCAAGGTCTGAACCTTCTTTATAATACCGCGGGGTACGATGCCGTGAGCCTCGTTAAAAGCTTCCTGCTTTTCTCTGCGACGGGCAGTTTCTTCCATTGCCAGGCGAATGGAATCGGTGACCGTATCCGCATAAAGGATAACCTTTCCTTCCACGTGTCTTGCAGCTCGGCCGATGATCTGAATAAGACTCCGGCGGCTACGGAGAAATCCTTCCTTATCTGCATCCAAAATGGCTACCAGGGAAACCTCGGGAAGGTCCAGACCTTCTCGGAGAAGGTTAATGCCAACCAGTACGTCAAATTCGCCCCGGCGCAAATCTTTCAGTAATTCTACCCGCTCCATGGTTTCCACGTTATGATGCATGTAGCGTACGCGGATCCCCTTTTCCGTTAAATACTCGGTCAGGTCCTCTGCCATTTTTTTGGTCAGCGTAACCACGAGAACTCTTTCCTTCTTCTCCACCCTCTCGTAGATCTCGCCGATGAGATCATCGATCTGATCCTGGGTTTTTCTCAATTCACAGATAGGGTCTAAAAGTCCCGTGGGACGAATGATCTGTTCTACCACGCTCTGACTTCTCTCCAGTTCAAACTCTGCGGGAGTAGCGGAAACGTAGATGGTCTGCCCCATCTTCTCTTCAAACTCATCGAAGCGAAGGGGACGGTTATCAAAGGCGGAAGGCAGGCGGAATCCGTACTCTACCAGGTTTTCTTTTCTGGCCCGATCGCCGGCGCTCATTGCCCGAACCTGGGGAATGGTAACGTGGGACTCATCGATCATCAACAGATAATCTTCGGGAAAATAATCAAGGAGGGTAAAAGGCGTGCTTCCGGGCGGGTTTCCGGCAAAAATACGGGAATAGTTTTCAATGCCGCTGCAGTAACCGATCTCCTGAAGCATTTCCATATCGTAATTGACTCTCTCCCGCAGGCGCTGGGCCTCCAGGATCCGTCCTTTGTCTTCAAAAAACTTTACCCTTTCGTTGAGCTCTGCCCGAATCTCCTCAATGGCACGGGCTCTTTTGTCCATACTGGTAGTATAGTGGCTGGCAGGGTAAATGACCACGTGATTGAGACTTGCCAGCGTAGTACCGTTAAGTCCGTGAAACTCTACGATGCGGTCGATCTCATCACCGAAAAATTCAACCCGAATGGCGGTTTCGCTGTTGCCGGCCGGGAAGATATCCACCACGTCCCCGCGCACTCTGAACTTATTGCGAACGAAATTTACGTCATTGCGCTCGTACTGAATATCAATAAGTTTCCGAAGCAGCTCATCTCGGGAAAGGGTCATACCCGGCCGCAGGGACACGGTCATAGAGGAATACTCTTTGGGATCACCCAGGGTATAAATGCAGGAAACGGAAGAGACGATGATCACGTCTCTTCTTTCAAACAAAGCAGAAGTGGCACTATGACGAAGCTTGTCGATCTCTTCGTTGATAGCGGAGTCTTTTTCAATATAAACGTCCTTACCGGGGATGTAGGCTTCCGGCTGATAATAATCGTAGTAGGAAACAAAATACTCCACCGCATTATTGGGAAAGAATTCGCGAAATTCACTGCAAAGCTGTGCGGCCAGGGTTTTATTGTGAGCGAGAACGAGGGTAGGACGGTTGGCACGGGCAATAATATTTGCCATGGTAAAGGTTTTACCAGAGCCGGTAACGCCAAGAAGCGTCTGCTCTTTATGGCCCAGATCAAGGCCTTTTACAAGGGCGTCAATGGCTTCCGGCTGATCGCCCGTAGGCTTGTAGTTTGAGTGCAATATAAACTTATCCGGCACGTTCTCACTCCTCTCTTTTTTGATTATTTTCTGCCATTGTATTAAATTCACTCGAATTTTGCGCAAAAACTTGGTGAATAGGCAATTACACGAATTTAGGTCGCAAATTTTGTAGTCGTATGTGGTTACAAAATATTCAGCTGAGTATTAAGACTGGTCATAATCATTAAATTACAACAACTGAAACTCCATCAGGAATAGCTGTTATTGTTGCGTTATCTTTTACTAATATTTTTTTTGCTAAGTTTATAGCTTCACTTAATGTACTTGCAGGAATCATATGCATTTTTTTAACAATTTCAGGATCTAAACTCGACACATAGATAACCTTGGCTTTCATCAAAATCCTTAATAGAATTTGCGACATCCATTGGTCGGTTTCAGTTTCGTTTCTTGAGCGTGAAAGAAAAATATCCATAGTTTTATTCATATCAGGCTCATCTGCAAGTTGATGATAAAAATGTTCCCCACCAATACCATCATTAGCCTTTGCAAGCATTATTATAATTCCGCCCTTTTTAACAGTAGCCTCTGCAGCAGTCATTCCCTTAACCGACTGATATACATTTTGGTCAAGCGGATAACCACCATTGGTAGAGATAACTATATCTGCCAAAACCGACTTGACACCACAAAGCGAAGATATAAAATCAGTTCCCTTTTTATGTGCTTTCTCTAAGTCACCTGCAACAGCAAAAATAGGTTGTTTTTCCGAATTCAATACCACATTAACTATAAACGCAAGTTTAGCCTGTTTGGCTGCCCAGATCATATCTTCATGTATAGGATTATTCTCTAAAATACCGGTTCTTGAGTTTGTGTGAGCAATAAATTCAGAACAATGATTAGCAAGTACAGTACTTCTGCCTGCAATACCCGGCAAAACACTTTTTCTTCCGCCCGAAAAGCCAGCAAAGAAATGTGGTTCTATAAATCCTTCTGCAATAAGTAAATCAGACTCTACTGCTATTTTGTTAATTTCACACTGTCCCCCAGACGGCAAAACACCTATGTTCAAAAGTTTTTCTTTTTCATCACAATCGTGAACATAAATCTTTTCGTTTGCAACTATTTTCTCACCGAATTTATTTATAAGTTCTTGCTTGGTGGTTCCCCTATGACAACCTGTTGCGATTAGAATGGTTATATCCGCATTCGGATTTCCTTTTCTTATCTCACTTAGCATTTGTGGAATAATAATCTTACTCGGCACAGGGCGCGTATGGTCGCTTGCTATAATAACAATTTTTTGTTTTCCACGGCTCAGTTCCGAAAGTTTTTGGCTTCCTATAGGAGATTCTAACGCTCTTGCTACAAGTTCGTGCCCATCGCCTTCAGGAACATATTTCTCAATAGAAGATGTAAGTACTCCTACAAGTTCTTTTTCATCAAATTCATACTCTAAATGTGTTTGTCCATATGGAAAAAAAAGTTTTTTCATTTAAATATTCCTCCTTTATTTAACATTAACATAATCGACGGAATCAACACAAGTTGAAGCATTATCTCTGGAATGGCATCAACAAATCCACCTGCTATAAACATTGATGCAGTAAAAGCCTTACCTCTTAATCCCATTAAAATGGTCTTGCTTATACCCCACGCCAGTCTGCCTGTTATCATAGCGGATACTAAACTTATGTATACACTTTTTGTATCTTTTTAGTTAATGCGAAAGTACAAAAATCCAATAACAAAACCATATACAGACAACTCAATTGCCATCCAAACAGCATTTTGATATATTGGGGGCCTTCCAAATACAAACCCTGGAAACAGCGGTAAAATCAAGCCCACAAAAAACCGTATCTCTTACCGCAAATAAGGCCACAAAGCATGACGGGGATATGCATTGGAAGCAAGGAATCGCCGATTTCTTTGATTTGATTGGTAAATATCGGTAACATAAAACCTATGCCTAAAAACATCGCCGCCAATACCATAATGTTAATTTCGTGTTTTTTGTTTTTCATTTTAATCAACTTCTTTTTCAAAATATGCCTATTTTGTATTACAGGAATTTAGATCACAAATTTATTTCGTTATATGTAGTGTTATTATGTGTTATCCTGTGTTAAAAGGCCCTTAAAAACAACTTTTTGCTGCGGTTTTTAGGTGTTGTAATCTTATGTTAGGAAACAAAATACTCTACCGCGTTATTGGGGAAGAATTCGCGCAATTCACTGCAAAGCTGGGCGGCGAGGGTTTTA
This sequence comes from Eubacteriales bacterium, assembly GCA_045590715.1. Lineage (GTDB taxonomy): Bacteria > Bacillota > Clostridia > Oscillospirales > SIG627 > RGIG5579. Next base: position 10,346 of record JAZNRO010000084.1, read on the forward strand.
TTATGAGCGAGAACGAGAGCGGGACGGTTGGCGCGGGCAATAATATTTGCCATATTAAAAGTTTTGCCCGAGCCGGTTACACCAAGAAGCGTCTGCTCTTTATGACCAAGATCAAGACCCTTTACAAGCGCATCAATGGCCTATGGCTGATCGCCCGTAGGCTTATAATCAGAAATCAATTAAACTTGTCCATCCGCACTGCTCCTTTCCCTAAATTCGCAAAATAATCCATATTAATCCATATTAAAGTTAGTATACCACGAAGAAATTAAAAAGTAAACAAGTTCTCTGCAAAAAAGGAGCAATTTACCGATCTTTTTTTCAGGGAAAAATAAAGAAAAATTAGAAAAATGCAAGAAGGATTTTTTTGATTTTTAGGGATGTAAACTTAAATTTACTTTTTTTGATAAAATTTGTCCTTTTTGTTAGTTGACAATAGACCCCCATTATAGTAATATGAAAGAAATTGTTCCTTTTTTTGAAAATCAAGGGAGATTTTTCAATGAAAAAAATTGCTGATGTTGTATATAAAGAAACGCTTTATATCGCCATTGTATGTTTTGGTTTAAGCGTCCTTATGGAAAGTGTATTTCTCATCCTTGACCGCTTTACCCTCTCCATTCTTTGGGGAAATCTTTTCGGTCTTTTCGTGGTAGTTTTGAACTTCTTTTTGATGGCGCTGACGGTGCAGATGGCAGTGGAAAAAGAAGAAAAAGAAGCGAAAAACACGCTTCGTCTTTCTCAAAACCTTCGTTTTCTGATGCTGATCCTATTTGCGGCAATCGCTTACCTTTTACCTTTTGTAAATCTTATTTCTTTTATTATTCCTTATCTGTTTCCTCGCATTGCTATTGCACTGCGGCCGTTTCTGGTAAAGGAAAAAGACTGATTTTTAAAACACATTTTTCAGAAAGGAGGAGCCAGCTTGAAAAGAAATGCAAAATTTCTCTTTGCGGATATCTTATATATCCTGATGATGGTACTGCCCATTGCTGTTATGTGCGTGCTGAAAATTTTGATCGCACCTGCATCGGAAGGCATCAGTATTTCCGGCGCGCTGATCTACTTTACCATTCCTTTTCCCATTCAGAATATTCCCATCACGGAAGCCCAGGTAAACTCCTTCCTGATCCTCATTTGTATTACCGGCCTTTGCCTGTATCTGACCCACGGGCTTTCCGCTCACTGCATGACCGCCCGTCAGCACCTGGCAGAATGGATCGTTGAAAAGGTGGACGATCTGGTTCTGGATAATATGGGTCCCAGATTTCAGAATTATTCTGC
>JAZNRO010000085.1:0-12121 GCA_045590715.1 Eubacteriales bacterium
TGATATACCAAGCCTGTCGGCTTGGATAAAAAAATTAAGGACTTCAATAGAAGTCCTTAATTTTTTGGAGGTGCCACCCAGATTTGAACTGGGGAATAACGGTTTTGCAGACCGTGGCCTTACCACTTGGCTATGGCACCGGATAAGTTGCGGGAGTTATTATATCAAAGGAAAAATCGTTTGTCAATACACTTGGGCAAAAAATCTTTGTTTTTCTTGACTTTTCCTATTTTATATGATAGATTATATCGGTAAAAGACTGGAAATATGAAACTTGGACTTCAAAAAGTTTTGAAGGCCGTTTTTTTAAGAATTCTAAGGGAGGTTTTCCATGATTTACGAAAAAGTAAATTCCGATATGAATTTTGTAGACCGTGAAAAAAAGGTGGAAGAATTCTGGAAGGAAAACAAAATTTTTGAAAAGAGTATTGACGAGCGCCGGGAAGGTGAACCTTACGTATTTTACGACGGTCCCCCCACGGCAAACGGAAAGCCTCATATCGGACACGTTTTGACCCGTGTTATCAAGGATATGATCCCCCGTTACCGTACCATGAAAGGCTATATGGTTCCCCGTAAAGCCGGTTGGGATACCCACGGTCTGCCGGTAGAGCTGGAAGTAGAAAAGCTTCTGGGTCTGGACGGAAAAGAGCAGATCGAAGAGTACGGTCTGGATCCCTTCATTCAGAAATGTAAGGAAAGTGTTTGGAAATACAAGGGTATGTGGGAAGATTTCTCCGGTACCGTTGGTTTCTGGGCCGATATGGATGATCCTTACGTTACCTACGACAATAACTTTATCGAATCCGAGTGGTGGGCTTTAAAGCAGATCTACGAAAAGGGCCTTCTCTACAAAGGATTTAAGATCGTTCCTTACTGCCCCCGCTGTGGCACTCCCCTCTCTTCTCACGAGGTTGCTCAAGGCTATAAGGCAGTAAAGGAAAAGAGTGCCGTGGTTCGTTTCAAGGTCATCGGCGAAGACGCCTATTTCCTTGCCTGGACTACCACTCCCTGGACCCTTCCCTCTAACGTTGCCCTTTGTGTCAACCCCGAAGAGGATTACTGCAAGGTAAAGGCTGTAGACGGCAAAACCTACTACCTGGCTTCCAAGCTTTGCGAAACCGTTCTTTCTCCCCTGGCGGAAGAAGGAAGCGCTTTTGAAGTGCTGGAAACCTATAAAGGCACTGAACTGGAAGGAAAGGCTTACGAGCCCCTCTTTGCCGTAGCCGGCGAAATTGCCGAAAAGCAGAACAAAAAGGGTCACTACATTGTATGTGACACTTACGTTACCATGAGCGACGGTACCGGTATCGTACATATCGCCCCCGCCTTCGGTGAAGACGACGCCAGAGTGGGCAGAAAATACGATCTCCCCTTCGTTCAGCTGGTAGACGGCAAGGGCTGTCTCACCGACAACACCCCCTTTGCGGGACTTTTCGTAAAGGATGCAGATCCGGAAGTACTGAAGGATCTTTCATCCCGGGGTCTTCTTTTCGACGCGCCCAAATTTGAGCACGATTATCCCTTCTGCTGGCGCTGTGATACGCCCCTGATCTATTACGCCAGAGAGTCCTGGTTTATCCGTATGACCGACGTGAGAGAAAATCTCATTAAAAATAACAACACCATCAACTGGATCCCCGAGTCCATCGGCAAGGGCAGATTCGGTGACTGGCTGGAAAACGTGCAGGATTGGGGTATCTCCCGTAACCGTTACTGGGGCACTCCCTTAAATATCTGGGAATGTGAATGCGGACACCGTCACGCCATCGGTTCTATTGAAGAGCTGAAGTCCTTAAGCGCTAACTGCCCCGACCAGATCGAACTGCACCGTCCCTATATTGATGCTGTGACCATTCCCTGTCCTCACTGCGGAAAAGAAATGAAGCGCGTGCCGGAAGTGATCGACTGCTGGTTTGACTCCGGCGCTATGCCCTTCGCACAGCACCACTACCCCTTTGAGAACAAAGAACTCTTCGAGGCCCAGTTCCCTGCTGACTTCATTTCCGAAGCAGTAGACCAGACCCGTGGCTGGTTCTATTCTCTCCTTGCCATCTCCACCCTCATCTTTGACAAGGCTCCTTACAAGAACGTTATCGTTTTGGGCCACGTACAGGATGAAAACGGACAGAAGATGAGTAAATCCAAGGGCAACGCGGTAGATCCCTTCGACGCCCTTGAAACCTACGGCGCAGACGCCATCCGCTGGTACTTCTACACCAACTCCGCTCCCTGGCTGCCCAACCGTTTCCACGGCAAGGCGGTAGTAGAGGGTCAGAGAAAGTTTATGGGTACCCTTTGGAACACCTACGCCTTCTATGTACTTTATGCAAACATCGACTCTTTTGATCCTACCAAATACACTTTAAATTACCAGTCCCTTTCCGTAATGGATAAATGGCTCTTATCCGAGCTTGCCACCACCGTAAAAGCGGTAGACGAGAACCTTGAAAATTACCGTATCCCCGAAGCGGCAAGAGCCCTTCAGCGCTTTGTAGACGATCTTTCCAACTGGTACGTACGCCGTGGCAGAGAACGCTACTGGGTAAGCGGTATGCCGGAAGATAAAGTAAATGCCTATATGACCCTTTACACCGCTCTGGTAACCGTTGCAAAGGCCGCCGCTCCCATGATTCCCTTCATGGCAGAGGATATTTACAAGAATCTGGTATGCTCTGTAGATAAGAGCGCACCTGAATCCGTACACCTGACCTTCTTCCCCGAAGTAAAGGAAGAATGGATCAATGAAGAACTGGAAGCCCAGATGGAAGAAGTATTAAAGATCGTAGTGGCAGGCAGAGCCGCCAGAGCCGGCAGCGGTAGAAAGAACCGTCAGCCTCTTGCCAAAATGATCGTAAAGAGCCAGGCTCCCTTAAGCGAAGACTGTCAGAATATCATCCGGGAAGAACTGAACGTAAAAGAAATCCTCTTTACCGGAGACGTAGATGAATACCTGTCCTGGTCCTTTAAGCCCCAGCTGAAGACCTGCGGTCCGAAATTCGGCAAACAGCTTGGTGAGCTTCGTGCCGCGCTTCCCGCACTGGACGGCGCCAAGGCCATGGCAGAGCTCAATGCCGACGGTACCCTGGCACTGGATCTGCCCTCCGGCAGAGTGGTACTGGAAAAAGAAGATCTGATTATTCAGAACGAGCAGAAGGACGGCTTCTTTGCCGCTCAGGACGGTGATATGACCGTGGTACTGGATATCACCCTTACACAAGATCTGATTACCGAAGGCTTTGTAAGAGAGATCATCAGCAAAGTGCAGACCATGAGAAAAGAAGCGGACTTTAACGTCACCGACCGCATCGAGATCGGACTAGCCGGCAACGAAATGCTCTTCTCTCTGGCCACTGCCAATGCGGAAGAGATCTGCGGTGATACCCTGGCACAGTCTATCACTTCTACCCTTTCCGAAAACGCCAAGGACTGGGATATCAACGGTGAAAAAGTAACCCTGTCCGTAAAAGTTATCGGATAAGAAAGGAAAAAAGCATTTATGGAAATCCTGAACCAGTTTTTTAAACTCTTTGAGAATTTTCAGTACCTGCAGTTAAACCAGGTAGCCATGTGGGCCATTGGCGGACTTCTCATTTTCCTTGCCATCAAAAAGGAAATGGAACCCACCCTGCTTCTCCCTATGGGTCTGGGCGCCATTTTGGTAAACCTGCCCATTAACCCCGCTGATGCCGGCGAAGGCATCAACGGTGTACTGAACCACCTGTTTAATATGGGTCTGACCCACGAAAGCTTCGAGCTTTTCCCCTTGCTTTTATTCATCGGTATCGGTGCCATGATCGACTTTGGCCCGGTGCTCTCCAATCCCAAGCTTATGATCTTCGGCGCCGCCGCACAGTTCGGTATCTTCTTTACCCTGTGCCTGGGCCTGCTTGTAGGCTTTGATTTAAACGACGCCGCTTCCGCCGCTATTATCGGCGCGGCTGACGGTCCTACCTCTATCGTAGTTGCCCAGACCTTAAATTCTAAATACATGGGCGCGGTCATGGTAGCCGCTTATTCCTATATGGCGCTGGTACCCATCATTCAGCCCCCTATTATCAAGCTCTGCACCACCAAAAAGGAAAGAATGATCCGTATGGACAACGCCGGAGGCAAAGAAGCTTCCAAGCTGACCAAGATCCTCTTCCCCATTCTGGTAACCATTATCGTAGGCCTTTTCGCACCCGGTTCCGTAGCCCTTGTAGGCTTTTTGATGTTCGGTAACCTGCTTCGCGAATGCGGCGTTTTGGATTCCCTTTCCGAAACTGCCCAGAAGGTACTGGCAAATCTTATTACCATTCTCCTTGGTATTTCCGTTGCATCCCAGATGACCGCAGATAAGTTTTTAACCTGGGAAACCATTCTGATTCTGGGTCTTGGCCTTGCCGCTTTCATTTTCGACACCGTAGGCGGTGTGATGCTTGCCAAATTTATGAACCTCTTCCTTCCCAAGGGAAAGAAGATCAATCCTATGATCGGCGCCGCCGGTATTTCTGCCTTCCCCATGTCCGGCAGAGTTGTTCATAAAATGGGACTTGCAGAGGATCCCCAGAACTTCCTTCTGATGCACTCCATCGGTGTAAACGTTTCCGGCCAGGTAGCCAGTGTTATCGCCGGCGGTATCATTCTTGCAATGGTACAGGGTTAAGAGAAGGAGGAAATACAAATGACTTTTTTCAATCAGCTGATTTTATTAAGCTTTCAAACAAATCTTGAAAACGTTCTGACACGCGGCCTTCCCATTATGCTGGCCGGAATGATGGGCATTTTCGTGGTGATCGGCATTATCATTTTGGTCGTTACCCTTCTGGGAAAAATTACCGGTGACGAAAATCTTGCAAAAGGCCTGAAGGCCCTTTTCACCAAAAGATAACCATACTTTCTTTTTGGAAAGATGAGTAGAACTCCTTGATACCGTGGTTTTGCTTCTCCCTTCGGTCGTTCAAAACCGGGTATCGGCGGTCGAAAAGCATCAAAAAAGTGATAACATCACTTTTTCTCCCTTTCCGCAAAGAAAAACTTGGCTCATTGTGATAATAGATAGCCAGAAATTTCTGCTGTTATTTTAAAAAGAGTAGGCAAAACGCCTACTCTTTTTTGTTGCCAAAAAATCATTTTTTTGATAGAATAAGAAAAAAGGGAGATGGAGGAAAAGATGAAAAAAGTTCTTTTGATTGTTGCCGTTATACTTTTCCTTGTTGCCGGTTCCGGCCTTGTGACCGCCCTTTTCTATCCGGAAGTTTTTTCTTTTTTGGAAAGAGATTTTGCCCCTATCGACGCACCCCTTACTTTTTTGGGGAAAGATTTGGAAAACGAGAAAATTTCTTCTCTGGACCCGATCCCTTCTTCTTACAAAATAGGTGGCATCAAGCCTTTGGCGCAAAAGCCAAAATACCCTACCGGCTGCGAATCCTTCAGCGCGGTCATGGCGCTGAATCACTTCGGACTTGATATCAGTATCGATGACTTTATCTCTTCTTACCTGAAAAAGAGCAACAATTTTTATACAAAAGACGGAAAAAACTACGGGCCGGACCCGAAGAAGGTTTTTGTGGGCGATCCCAAAAACGGAGGATCTTTCGGGTGCTATTCTCCGGTGATCGAAGAAGCGCTGAAAGAGTGCGCAGGCGATGGCGCTACCGTACGGCGCTGTGACGGAATGGATCTTCAGGCCCTTTGCGACACTTACGTAGCAAAAGACGTGCCGGTGATCCTTTGGGCCAGTATCGGGATGCTTCCCATTTACGACGATCTTTCCTGGTACCTGGAGGACGGCAGCCGTTTTTACTGGCCGGCAAACGAGCACTGCCTTCTCCTTACCGGCTACACCGACACCCACTATATTTTTAACGACCCTTGGCAAGGAAAAGAAGTGTCCTGGCCCAAGGCCCTGGTAGAACAGCGCTACGAGCAAATGGGAAAAATGAGCGTAGTATTATATTAACCTACTTTCTTTTTGGAAAAAGAAAGTAGGCAAAGAAAAACTTGGCTATTGTCATAATAGATAACTAGGCTTTTTCTGCTAATTTTTTGGAAAAGAAAGGAAGCAAAAATCTCTGCATAATAAAAAAGCATATATTGATTACATAAAAGAAGGGCTACACCAATTTGGTATAGCCCTTCTTTTATGTGTTTCCAATGATACCATCCGGAAACATGGAAGTCTTTATTAGGTCTTCCGGTGCGATGTCAAGAGCATCGGCAATATTATATAAAACGTTCAACGAAAAACTGTATGCCATGTTGGGGGCCTCAATATTACTTAACAGCGAACGGCTGATATTTGCTTTTTCTGCCAATTTCTCCTGTGATAAACCGCGTATTCTTCGCAGGGTAGAGATCGCAATACCTAACTGGATAAAACGGTCTCTGTTTTTATATTCTACTTCTTTTCCCATAAACAAAACCTCTCTTGCAGACGAAAAATTCTTGTATAATAATTATACTTTTATACAAAAATTCTTTCAGTATTCAAGCGTGTGCACTTGATTGTATTAGTAAGCGAAAACATAAATTGAAAGACATATTATATTTATTTGTATGCAACTAATTTTATTTGTATAAAAGAAATAGAAATTAATAATATTGATTTGAAGTGTATTTTTTGTTTTTTATATGTTTTTTTTACAGAAATATTGTGAACGAACATTAAATATTTGAAAAAACACTTGAAATTTCGGAGTTTTTTTAAAAAAAACAATTGACACGGTGGTAAATATTAAGTATAATTGGGTAACTTTTTTTACACAATGTTTCGTAAAACAATAGTGAAACAACAATCTCTTTTGCGCCTGAGCCTTAGAGCCTGTGCCAAATAATCGCAAAATGCGATTATGGCACAGGCTCTTTTTTTGTTGTGTCGTAAGAGTACTAAAAATGAGGTGATATTACTTGCAAGAAACTCTGTTACTGAAACAAAAAGAAGAGGATCCATTGTCTGAAAGGAGCCGTTTTCTTTGCCCCATATGCGGTAAGCATACAGTTTTGTGGCTGCTTCCTACCACGATGGTGAAAGATCTCCCGATCAAATGCAAGCGTTGTGGCAAAGAGATCATTGTAAACATTGAACCGATCGAAGAGCCGTAAGACAAAGCTTTTCCCCATAATCATCACAAAGATGCACGGATTTCAAAAAAAGAGTGTCTCCTGAACCTGCATATTGCAAAGTCCCGTTGTTCATTCCCCAAATATGGAACTTTATGAGCAAACGCCAGACGTTTGCATTATTTAGCAAGAAATTGTAGCAAATATTTACAAAACAAGGAGAAAACCGTAATGAAACAGGATGAAATTCGCCGAAAGTTGATTGAAGGTGCGATCCACGTCATTGCCCAATATGGTCTTGATAAGGCCTCTACAAAACAAATCGGAACCGCTACCAACGTCAACGAAGGCTATATTTATCGTTATTTTGAGGATAAGGAAGATTTATTTACCAAAGCCTTTGATGCGTTAGATGATGAACTTTTCGCCGAAACAATGAAATACGTAGAAGTTATGTATAGACGGGATCTGCCGTATGAACAGCGTTGCCGTCAATTTTTCTTCGCAATTTGGGAGTTTCTTCTGAGAGACCGACAAAAGTGTTTGACCTATATGCGGTATTTTTACTCTCCTTATTTTTCCAAATATTCTGCAGAAAGTCATTTCTTGAGATTTAAGCCTCTGGTTAAGAAGTTTCACGATGCTTTTATCGAAGAGGCGGACGTATGGATGATACTGAATCACATATTAAATGTAATGTTTGATTTTGCGATAAAGATCCATAACGATCAAATGCCTTCAAACGATGCTTATTCAGAACACGTTTTCCGTGTTGTTTATGCTTCGGTTAAACAGTATTTTAAAGAGAAGGAGCGTCAACTTTGATGAAAAAAGTTTTTCATATCATGAAAACTACTTTGGTGTGGCTGGTTGTTTTGTTTGCCGTATCTATGATGATCTTTACGGTGATTTCCGTTACTACGTTTAATAGAAATGACCGTAGTCTCTTCGGTTTTAAAATGTACATCGTTAATTCGGACTCTATGGCTGCTACTGATTTCGCCGCAGGAGATCTCATTCTTTCAAAAGAGGTGGATCCCGCTTCCTTAAAAGAGGGAGATATCATTACTTTTATGTCCCAGGATACCACCTCTTTTGGGGAAACCGTTACTCATAAGATCCGAAAAGTTACCACCGATGCGGAAGGAAATCCCGGCTTCATCACTTATGGTACCACTACGGATACCGACGATGAAACAATCGTTACTTATCCCTACGTATTAGGTAAGTATCAAAACAGCATTCCCGGTCTGGGCTCGTTTTTTAATTTCTTAAAGACAACGCCCGGCTATTTTGTGTGTATTTTTACCCCGTTTATGCTGATTATTCTTTATGAAGGCGTGAAGTTCTTTGGCTTGTTCCGCAGATATAAAAAGGAACAAATGGAAGAAATGCAGGCAGAGAGAGAAAAAATTGAAGCAGAAAAACGGGAAAACGCCAAAATGCTGGAAGAGCTGAAAGCCCTGAAATTACAATTGGAAAACGGTGGAAAAGCCGCTTCGGAAACGGATCCTAAAACAGAGGATCTGCCTTGTGAAATGAAGTAAGTGATAAATCATTTTTAAGAAAGAAGAAGTCTAAATGTTACAGTTTATTTTTGGTGTCTTTTTGGGCTCCTTTTCTACCTTTTTGCTGTTTTTGATTATTGGCATCAACAAGATGGATGAAGACAGAATGACAAAGGAATCTCCCTGTCAAAAGAAAAAAAACAGTGAAAAAGACGGAGAGAAATAAGGCATTCCTTGAATCTTTATAACAATTCGTTTACCGGCAGAATTTCTGCTTTTGGTAAAGTGAGGCGCTGATAAAAAAGGGTCTTCCTCCTTCATTTTATATATGATCAGCTAAAAAAATTGTCTTGTCTTTGGCATTTTGCCTCACGCCGTCCTATCCCCTTGGGGGATAGGCGGCAATCAAAGGGCATAAGTCCCCGTATTTATGCCCTTTGATTGCTGAAAAGACAATAAAGGAGAAGAAAAAATATGACTGCACTGAAAAAGATATGGAATATCGTATCCAGCGCTTTGGTGATATTAATGGTGCTTTGCGCCATATTTCTGATGGGTTCCCGTCTGCTCGGCTATCAATGCTTTACCGTTATATCCGGCAGTATGCAACCGAAATATATGGTTGGCGATCTTCTCTATGTAAAAGAAGTAGACATAAACAGCATTAAAGTTGGCGACTCCATTACCTTTATTCTCAATGAAGATTTGGTTGTGGCAACCCATCAGGTTGTACGTGTGGATGCGGAAAATCAGCGCTTCTACACCAAAGGTCTTGCCAACGAAATCGAAGATCAGGACCCCGTACATTTTAACAACGTAATCGGTGTGCCCCGGTTCTCCATTCCGAAGCTCGGTTACATTTCCGACTTCGTGCAGAACCCTCCCGGTATGTATATCACCATCGGTGTTGGCGTCGTGTTGATTCTTGTGGTTTTCCTGCCCGATATGATCGGTAAAAAGAAAGAGAAAGAAAAAGGAGAAGCTGCTACCACTCAGACCGAAATCGACGCAGCTAACGAGGAAAACGAAAAATTGAAGGCCGAGCTTGCTCAGCTCCGTGCCGAAATGGAAAGCAAAAAGAGCGAATAACACGGTTTTAGATTTGCGTTTTCAAGGAAACTTGTAAGTGCGAATTTGAAATAAAAATTTTCAGAGAAAGGAGGAAAATGGAAAATGAAGACTATGAAAGCAAAATTCGCTCAAGAAGGAGGAAACTATATGAACAAAAGAAAGATTTTTATTGTGGCTCTGTCAGTTTGCCTGATTGCGATTTTATCGCTTGGAACTCTGGCATGGTTCACAGCAGAAGACAGCGTAACCAACAACTTCTATGTTGCCGGTTCTGAAGATCAGAACCCTGATGACGTATTCTCTATCGATGTCTGGGAGGATGACGATAAAGATGACACGAACGAGACCGACGCCGATAAGCTGGACCGAATCGATTTTAATAATATCCTGCCCGGCGATGATCTGTACAAGGAGGTAAATGTAGAGAACACCGGTGCATACGATCAGTATGTTCGCGCTATCGTAACTGTATCCGATGCACATCTCTGGCAAGAACTTTACGGTGAGATCTATGTTCCGCTGAACAAGATCGCCGACGATCTGAGCGCTGACTTCCTGCCCTGGAGCATTGAGTATGATGCAGAGGCGGATACTCTGACCTACGTTGTGTACTACAACAACATTTTGAAGCCCGATGCAGTAGTGAACCTATTCACCAACGTACACATTCCCGAGAACCTGACCCGTGAGCAGGCTGCTGAGATGCAGGACTTCTCCATCAACGTTGTTGCTGAGGCTGTTCAGACCAAGAACGTCGGTGCGAACGCTGCTGAGGCTTTCAAGACTGTTGGTAAGGAAATTGCCAAGGGAAACAGTACCGTTAATGTAAAAGCTGACGATGTTGCCGATATCTTAGATATTATGGCAAGCAGTGAGAATGCGGAGATTGCTTTGGATCTGGCTAATATCACAGTTGAACAGGCTGTTATCAACAAGGGTACCTTGGATATCACCAACGGAACCATCGACGTTGAGGCTGCAGGCTTGGAGAACAGCGGCACTGCTACCCTTAACAATGTAAAAATGGAAGCAGGCACTGCAGGTGATTATTCCAACATCACTCGCGGCGAAGATGCCTCTACTACCTATGATGATGTAGAGGTTGTTTCCAACGGTGGCGGTATCGGTGCTACAAGCGGTGCCGAGATTGTTTTTAACAGTGGCAGCATTTATGTTGACTCTGCGAGCACTTCGGGACGTTATATCTTCTATGCTGAGGGTGAAGGCACAACCATCACCATCAACGGCGGTGAATTCTCTTGGGATCCTGCTGGCAATCAGAAGCGTGCTTACGTTTATGCCGGCACAGGCACCACTGTTAAGATCACTGGTGGTACCTTTGGTAAGGCCTCCACACGTTCCGGTTACACCGAAGGCATTTTAGGCACCGGTACCGTTATCATTACCGGCGGAACCTTCGGTTTCAATCCCAGCGCATGGGTAGCTCCCGGCTGCGTTGCAACCGAAAATGCAGGCATTTGGACTGTAACTGCTCAATAAGCAAGTTTTTCATTCTTTATTTTTATTTTTCGACAATATGGCTTGTGACGATGAGCTTTCTGAAATCCAAGCCAAAACCACAACTGCTTATCTTTGTCGGCGCCAGCGAGATACAGTTTTTCACATAGCGCCGACAAATAAGAAAAGGAGGTCATAATAATGACTAAAACAAAAAGCACCAAGCGTGCTTTGCTGATGAGCGCTCTCGCGCTCGTTATGTGCTTCTCTATGCTCATTGGTAGTACGTTCGCTTGGTTTACCGACTCTGTTACCTCTGGTAACAACATTATCAAGTCTGGTTCACTTGATGTTGCTATGGAGTGGGCAAATGGTAAAGAAGCTCCTGATACTGCAACTTGGACAGATGCTTCTACTGGTCCTATCTTCAATAACGATCTTTGGGAACCCGGTTACACCGAGGCAAGACACATCAAGATCTCTAACAAGGGAACCCTTGCTCTGAGATGGGATCTTGCTATCGCTCCCAACGGTGCGGTTTCTAATCTTGCTGATGTAATCGATGTTTATTCATACGGTCTTAACTATTTAGAGCAGAATTCTGCTGCATTGAATGCAAAGCAGGTTGTAGACCGTGATGCTCTTACCGGTTTTACTTATGAAGGTAATCTCGGCGAGGTTCTTGGCTCCGGTATCATTGCAGACAGCCTTCTCGCAGGAGAAGAAATGTCCTTTACTCTTGTGCTTAAGATGCGCGAGGATGCGGGCAACGAGTATCAGAACCTTTCTATCGGTACTGATTTCTCAATCAAGCTCATTGCTAACCAGATGGACTATGAAGTTGATAGCTTCGACAAGAATTACGACAAGCTCGCAGGCAAGACTGCTGTAACTCCCGCAAATGCTCAGGAAGCTATTCATGCAGCACAGCCCGGCGACGTTATCTATCTCGGCACAGGCATCTATGGCGATCTCGTACTCGAGAATGCTGACGGTACTCCCAAGACAGGTATCACCATCGAGGGTCAAGTCGGGTCGTA
>JAZNRO010000086.1:0-9034 GCA_045590715.1 Eubacteriales bacterium
ATATCCGCTTCTCCCGTTGCAAGCACGCCCGCAACCACTCCTGCAAGCGTAGCAAGCAAGGCGCAAGATCCCGCAAAACGTCAAGAGATCATTGCTGCCATCGGTGTTGCCATCGCCGAAGAGTGTGGTGTTGACGTAAACGCCATCCGTATCACTTCCATCAAAAAAATCTAATGAAACTTAAGGAGAAAAAACAATGAAAAAGTATCGTGTGAATGTAAACGGAACCGCTTACGAAGTTGAAATTGAATTGATTGACGGTGACAGCGCACCTGCTGCTACTCCCGCTGCAGCTCCCGCTCCCGCCGCTGCTCCCGCACCCGCGCCCGCTGCAGCACCCGCCGGTGGTGAAAGTGTAAATGCACCCATGCCCGGTACGATCCTTGCTGTAAACGTTACCGCAGGCCAGAGCGTAAAGAAAGGTGATGTTCTCTTCATTCTTGAAGCAATGAAAATGGAAAATGAAATCATGGCTCCCGCTGACGGAACCATTGGAACTGTAGCAGTTACCAAGGGCGCTACCGTTGCAACCGGCGCAGTTCTCTGCACTCTCGCATAATAATGAAAAAAACTCTTGCGCTGCTCCTTTCCGTCCTGATGATCATCGGCGCGCTTTCTCTGAACTGCTTTGCAGCCGAAGAGAAAGACCTTGGTATTAAAAGTGCTGAAATCAAAAATGAAAACGGAGCTGCTATTCTCGAGGTCGTTCTGAAAAATCAGATCAAGACAGCGCTTTCCGACGTTCAGTGTCTCATCTTTTATGAAGGTGAAGAACTCGTGTTTGCAAAAAGCGCAATTATCGGATACGTAGATACGTCCTATCAAGTACCTGTTTACGGCGCTGTTATTCCCGAAATTGCCCCTCTTGGCGAATTTACCGTTCTTTTTGAACTGGATGAATGTAAGAATGCCAACGATAAGGTAGATTTAACGGTTCAATATCAGTATGCTTCCGATGCAATCTATGCCGGTAATTCCTACAATGAAAAAAATGTTGGTGAAATTGAGTTTTCTGACATTTTAAAGAAAGAAGCTGCTCCCGGCAAGCTTGATGTTATCATTAATTTCTTAAAGCAGAGCGGTTTTTCTATGGTCGCACAGAACTGGAAAGTTCTCGTGATGTTCCTCATCTCTTTTGTATTGATTTACCTTGCTATTGCAAAGGGATTTGAGCCTCTGCTTCTTCTTCCTATTGCATTTGGTATGCTTCTGACAAACCTTCCCGGTGCTGAAATGTATCACCCCGAGCTTTTTGCCGGCGGACATATTCACTGGGATATGTTCTCTACCATTGGCGCAGGTCTTATTGACTATCTGTACCTGGGAATCAAACTTGGCATTTTCCCTTGTCTGATCTTCCTTGGTATCGGTGCCATGACCGACTTTGGTCCCCTTATCGCAAATCCCAAGAGTCTTCTTTTGGGTGCCGCTGCTCAGTTTGGTATCTTTATCACCTATTGGGGCGCAACCGCTCTTGGTTTCTCTCCCCTGGAAGCCAGTTCCATCGGTATCATCGGTGGCGCTGACGGTCCTACCGCAATTTTTGTAACTTCAAAGCTTGCTCCTCATCTTTTAGGACCGATCGCAGTTGCCGCATACTCTTATATGGCACTGGTTCCCTTCATTCAGCCTCCCATTATGAAAGCTCTTACCACCAAAAAGGAAAGAATGATCGTAATGAAGGAGCTTCGTCCGGTTTCCAAGATGGAGAAACTCTTCTTCCCCATCGCGGTTACCGTTTTTGTAGCCCTTCTGGTTCCCTCTGCAACTCCCCTTGTCGGATGCTTAATGCTTGGTAACCTGATGAAGGAAAGCGGCGTTGTTGACCGTATCGCAAAGGCTGCCCAGAACGAACTGATGAACATTGTTACTATCTTCCTGGGTATTTCCGTTGGTGCTACCGCTACTGCTGAAGCATTCCTCGATCTGAATACTTTAAAGATCCTCGCAATGGGTATCGTTGCCTTTAGCTTTGGTTCCGCTACCGGTGTGCTTCTCGCTAAATTTATGAATTTGTTCCTGAAGAACAAGATCAATCCTCTTATTGGTTCTGCCGGTGTTTCCGCTGTTCCGATGGCGGCTCGCGTTTCCCAGTCTGTTGGTCAGAAAGAGAATCCTTCTAACTTCCTTCTGATGCACGCCATGGGTCCCAACGTTGCCGGTGTAATCGGTTCTGCTATTGCAGCCGGTGTATTGATCGCACTCTTCGGTTGATAAGGAGAAAATTATGTCCGAAAAGAAACTTTTTATTACTGATACCATCCTCCGTGATGCCCATCAGTCTCATGCCGCAACCAGAATGAAACTGGAAGATATGCTTCCTGCTTGCGAAATTCTGGATAAGATCGGCTACTGGTCCCTGGAATGCTGGGGCGGTGCTACCTTTGACTGCTGTATGAGATTTTTGAACGAAGATCCCTGGGAAAGACTGCGTACCTTGAGAAAGGCTCTCCCCAATACAAAACTGCAGATGCTTTTCCGTGGCCAGAACATTCTCGGTTACAAGCACTATGCTGATGACGTGGTAGATGCTTTTGTTCGCAAGTCTATTGAAAACGGTATTGACGTTGTTCGTGTATTCGACGCGCTCAATGACCCCAGAAACTTAAAACAGGCTGTTGATTCCGTTAAGAATTACGGCGGCATCTGTGAAGTGGCTATCAGCTACACCACCAGCCCCGTACATGACCAGGAATACTTTGTAACTCTGGCAAAGAAAGTGGAAGAAATGGGTGCAGACGTTATCTGTATCAAGGATATGGCAAACATTCTGCTTCCTTACGATGCTTATAACCTGATCAAAGCGCTGAAATCTGCTGTTTCCTGTCCCCTCCACCTTCACACTCACAACACTTCCGGTACCGGCGATATGCTGAACCTGATGGCTGCACAGGCCGGCGTTGACATTGTTGACTGTGCACTGTCTCCCATGGCAAACGGTACTTCCCAGCCCGCTACCGAAGCTCTCGTTGCTACTTTGAAGGGCACCGAGCGTGATACCGGTCTGGATCTTGAACTGATGGCAAAAGCTGCTGAACACTTCCGCGGCGTTGCTGCTAAGATGAAGGAAGAAAAGATCCTTGACCCCAAGGTTCTGAACGTTGATACCAAGACCCTGCTTTACCAGGTTCCCGGCGGTATGCTCTCTAACCTGCTTTCTCAGCTGAAGCAGCAGGGCGCAGAAGACCGTTTCTACGATGTTCTTGCTGAAGTACCCCGCGTTCGTGAAGACTGCGGTTATCCCCCTCTTGTAACTCCTACTAGCCAGATCGTTGGTACTCAGGCAGTACTGAACGTTTTGATGGGCGAAAGATACAAGATGGTTTCCAAAGAAACCAAGGGTATGCTTCGTGGTGAATACGGTCAGCTTCCCGCTCCCGTAAATGAAGAAGTTCGCAAGAAGGCTATCGGTGATGCCGAGGTTATTACCTGCAGACCCGCAGACCTTTTAGAGCCCGAACTTGAGAAATACACCAAAGAAGCAGGCGATCTTGCTAAGTGCGAAGAAGACGTTCTTTCCTACGCTCTCCTTCCCCAGGTAGCTTCTAAATTCCTTGCCGAAAGAAATAACGGTGGCAAGAAAGAAGAAAAAGCACCTGCCAAAGAAGAAAACGGCGTTAGAGAACTTTATATCGACGATCGCACTGTAAACGCTCTCTAATTAAAACAGAAAAAAATCGGTGTCAAACTGACACCGATTTTTCTTTTTTCAGATTTTTTGAAAAGACACCGGATAAAAGTAAAATGGCAATGAGATTTGGGAAAACCATAAGCCCGTTAAAAATTTCAGATATCATCCAGATGGTATCTATATTGAAAAAGGATGAACAAAATACGATGGAAATATATATTCCTCGAAAGAGAAACGGGCTGATTTTCTTCGACAAAAATTCAAGACAAACCTCCCCGTAATATGCCCAGCCTAAAATGGTCGATAATGAGAAAAAAATAGTTGAAACCGTAATACAAATTTTTCCAAGATATGGGATTGCGGAATCAAAAGAACGAATAGTGAGCGCGATTCCCACGGCATTCTCATTTTCCCAAACACCGCTTGTAAGGATTACGAGAGCAGAAAAAGTGCCCATAACAAAGGTTGTCAGAAATACTTCAAAAATTCCAAAATACCCTTCTTTTGTAGGATCATTTTCCGTAGATGCACCGTGGGCGATGGAACCGGTGCCAAGTCCGGCTTCATTCATAAAAATACCTTTGGATATTCCGGCAGAAACCGTTTTGGAAAGCGTAAATCCCGCCGCCCCGCCGGCAAGCTGTCTTGGTCCGAAAGCGTTATGAAAAATAGATAAAACTGCCCTCGGAATGTTTCGGCGGAATACGATCAAAACAATAAAACAACAAACAATATAAAAAACTCCCATAAAAGGTACCAGTTTCTCGTTGAATCGACCGATTTGCTTTAGTCCTCCAAAAATTATCATTGCAACGATAACAGACAGAATAATTCCGGAAATTATCGGCTTTATATTGAGAGATTCAGAAAGCGATACCGCTACAGCATTGGATTGAACTGCGTTTCCCATCCCAAAACAGGAAAGCAAACAAAAAAACGAATAAATACGACCGAGCCATTTCGATTTTAGACCGTTTTTTATATAGTACATCGGACCGCTGACAAAGACGCCGTTTACGTGCTTTTCTCTATAAAGGCAGGAAAGAAAAATTTCCGAAAATTTGATTGCCATTCCGAAAAACGCGCAGACCCACATCCAGAAAACAGCTCCGGGCCCGCCAATCGCGATTGCGGTGCTAACACCGGCAAGGCTTCCAACTCCAATGGTTCCTGCAAGCGCAGTAGCTACCGCTTGAAACGGCGATAAGCCTTCGCGATCCTTATCCGGCTTTGCTATGATTTGTTTGCTGACATATTTCATTGCGGAAAGAAAATGCGTGATTTGAACGAAATTTAACCGGATTGAAAGTAAAATTCCAATGGCAAAAATAAAAATAATAGAATACGGCCCCCAAAGAAGAGTGTAAATACTGTTTAGCATAATGAAATTATCCCCTTTCTTCGATTCTATGAAAGAAATGTTTTTTGATATGCAAAAAAAGAGAAGCAAAAAGCTTCTCTTTAAAGTTTAATCTCTACTTGCCGGGAGATCTTCAAACTGTCTTTTGTTGCCTCGCAGTCAAAGGCCCGGATCACAACACCTTCTCTATCTGCTTCTCGCAGAGCCGCGCCAAACTCTTTATGGGTTTTATCGTTTGGAGAAAAGTATTTTACCCCTTTTAATTGTATCACAAAAAAGACCATGGCGCCAAAGCCTATCTTCTTTGCTTCGATCAGTTCCCTTATATGTTTTACTCCCCTTTCGGTAGGAGCATCGGGAAAAAGCACTACACCCTCGTTTTCCAAGGTAACGCCTTTTACTTCCACAAAGGTTCGTTTTCCTTTATCATCAATGGCAAAATCAAAGCGAGAATTCCCAAACTTCACTTCCCTATGGATCTCGGCAGAATCAGAAAATAAATCTCCGGATCGAAAGAACTCAAAAGCTACCTGATTCGGCGCTTGCGAATCTAAATTGATAAGCAGAACGGTTCCGTCTGACAAGACCTTTTCCACGGCGATCAGATCGTACCGGGTCTTGCGCTTTTCACTCATTTCATCGGAAAGAAAAACTCTGGCACCCGGTATCAAAAGCTCCTTGCAACGGCCGGTATTTTTCACGTGAACGATTTCGATCCTGCCATCCAGCTCAACCTCTGCAATGAAGCGATTAGGACGGCTTAAAAATTTAGCAATACGTACTTTTTGATATTTCATATTATTCTCCTCAACCAATAGTAGCATAAAATGTTTGTTTAAACAAGAAAAATGCGAAAAATAGGCTAAAATTGAGAAAGTTTCATTGACTTTAAAAAAATAAAGTGATATAATAAATTTAATCAAATATCGGAGGATCAATTATGAAGCACATTAAAACTCTTGTTACCAAAGATCTTTGCGAAAGCGCAAAAAAAGGCGGTTGCGGCGAGTGCCAGACTTCCTGTCAGTCTGCTTGCAAAACCAGCTGTGGCATTGCAAATCAGCAGTGCGAAAATAAAGAAAGCAAATAAATAGCAAAGAATGCCGCCTTTGGCGGGTTTTTTTGTGAATATGGAGATATATTATGATTCATTGCTATAAACTTGGCGGCTACAATATCGTTCTGGATATTTTCTCCGGCTCCGTTCACGTTGTAGATGAGATCGCCTACGATATGATAGAAGCTTTTGAAAATACCGATAAAGATAAACTTATCACGGATCTTTTATCAAAATACCAAAACGAAGCGACAACAGAAGAACTAAATGAGTGCTATGACCAGATCATTGAACTAAAAGATATGGGCAAGCTCTTTACCAGTGATAATTTCGAGCCCATGGCTACCACTTTAAAAAGTAAAACCAGCGGTGTGGTAAAAGCACTCTGTCTGCACATTGCCCACAGCTGTAACCTTTGCTGCTCTTACTGCTTTGCAGGTCAAGGCAAATATAAAGGAAAAGACGCTTTAATGAGTTTTGAAACCGGCAAGCAGGCACTGGATTTTCTTGTAGCAAACTCCAAAGGCAGAAGAAACCTTGAGGTGGACTTTTTCGGCGGCGAGCCTCTCTTAAATTTTGACGTGGTAAAGAAACTGGTGGAATACGCCAGAAGCATTGAAAAAGAGGCCGGCAAAAACTTTCGCTTTACCCTTACCACAAACGGCGTTTTAATTGACGACGACGTAATTGATTTTGCCAAGTGCGAAATGAGTAACGTAGTATTAAGTCTGGACGGCAGAAAAGAAGTCCACGACCATTTTCGCGTAGATATGGCCGGTAACGGAAGCTGGGAAAAGATCGTTCCCAAGTTTCAAAAGATGGTGGAATCCAGAGACGGCAAAAATTACTATATGCGAGGTACTTTCACCCATCAGAATCCTGATTTTCTTCGCGATATTGAACAGATGCTGGATCTTGGCTTTACAGAACTCAGTATGGAGCCCGTCGTTTGTGCCCCCGACGATCCCTATGCCCTCACAAAAGAAGATTTGCCCGTAGTACTGGAGCAATACGAGCTTTTGGCAGAAAAAATGAAAGAGCGCAGAAAAGCAGGAAAGCCCTTTACCTTCTATCACTATATGATCGATCTGAAGTCCGGCCCTTGTATCTATAAGCGGGTATCCGGCTGTGGCTCCGGAACGGAATACATGGCCGTAACCCCCTCCGGTGATCTCTATCCTTGCCATCAGTTTGTAGGCAACGAAGAATTTCTCTTAGGTAACGTTTGGGACGGCGTAAAGAACACCGAAAAGCAAGCGGAATTTATGGCCTGCAACGTTTATACCAGACCCGAGTGTGCTTCTTGCTGGGCAAAACTTTACTGCTCCGGCGGTTGCGCCGCAAACGCCTTCCACGCTACCGGGTCCATTAACGATATTTACGAATACGGATGTGAGCTATTCCGCAAAAGGATGGAATGTGCCATTATGCTGGAAGTTTCAAAAGAAATGGAAGAGTAAGATGAAAACCCCTCTATCCGATTTTATAAAAAAATATAAAAACGAAAATAACCTTCGTCTGCACATGCCCGGGCACAAAGGAAAAGGCTTTCTCGGAACGGAAGCCGGCGATATTACCGAAATCCCCGGCGCAGACGTTCTGTATCAGGAAGATGGCGTATTAAAAGAAAGCCAGGAAATTACTTCCCTACTTTTTCATTCAAAAAAGACGCTGTTTTCTACTGAAGGATCCAGCCTTTGTATTCGCGCAATGCTATATCTTGCCTTGGTGGATGCAAAAAGTAAGGGTAAAAAATGCATCATAGCCTCTCCCAGAAATGCTCATAAAACTTTTCTTTCCGGGTGCGCTATGATGGATCTTGATCCAATGTGGATCCCTTGTGAAAACGCCGGCGGTCTTTTTGGCAGCAAACTTACCCCGGAAAAGCTATCGTGTTTTTTGGAAGAAATCGAAGATAAGCCTACGGCTGTCTACGTAACCTCACCCGATTATTTAGGAAACGTACTGGATATTTCCGAATTGGCAAAGATCTGTCATGAAAATAATGCTCTGCTACTGGTCGATAACGCCCACGGTGCATATTTGAATTTTTTGCCGGAAGCCCTTCATCCCATTTCTCTCGGGGCAGATCTTGTGTGCGATTCCGCTCATAAAACACTGCCCGTACTAACCGGCGGAGCCTATCTGCATTTATCTGAAAACGTGTCAGATGATTTGGCCTCTGTTTCCCCCGTTGCCATGTCTTTTTTTGCATCAACCAGCCCCTCTTATCTGATTCTGGAATCCCTTGACCTATGCAACGATTATTTATCCAAAACATACCCTAAAATTTTATACCCCTTCCTTGGAAAAATCGTTGATTTCAAGAAGGAATTAAAACAAATGGGATGGCAACTTTTCGGGAACGAGCCCATGAAAATTACGCTTCAAACAAAAAGCATGGGATATCTAGGTACTGAAGTGGCAAATTTTCTTTTGGAAGACGGTATCACCACTGAGTTTTCCGATCCGGATTACCTTGTCATGATGCTAACGCCCGAAATGACAGATTCCGATCTTGAAAGAATCAAGGCATCGCTTTCTAAGATCAAAGAAAGAACACCCATTCTCGATTTTTGCCCCGCTTTTCCTCTTCCGAAAAAGGTTTTGTCGCCACGGGAAGCAATGCTTGCTCCTAGCGAAAAAATTGAACTTTCGGAGTGCGTAGGACGAATTCTTTCATCTCCGTCTGTATCTTGTCCTCCGGCAGTTCCCGTTGTTATTTGCGGTGAAGAGATTCAGAAGGATCATATTGAGATCTTCCGCTATTACAATATTGAAAAACTCTTTGTAAGAAAAAAGATATGAGAGAAAATCTCTCATATCTTTTTCTATTTTTCTAAAAATCCGATACACTCTACGTGGCCGGAACGTGGGAAAAGATCTACCGGCTGAATGAATGCGAAACGGTATCCGAAATCAGAAAACAACTTCAGATCTCTGGCAAAGGTCTCGGGACTGCAGGAAATATAAAGAATATTTTTTA
>JAZNRO010000087.1:0-12982 GCA_045590715.1 Eubacteriales bacterium
GGTAAGAATAAGCTCCTTCAATAAGAATAAAGAAGAATACTATCCAAAACTTGTGAGTGATATTGTGTGCTGTGCGAGAAGTCTGTATCTGAGTTGAAAAAATAATCTTTAAAAATGTAAAATGTACTTGACATTTTGAAAAGGTGTGGATATAATAAAAGTAAAGCGACCTTTACTTTTTTTGGAGGTGACGATTTGAATAATAAGATCAAAGATTTGAGAAAAGAGGGAAGTGTTACCCAGGAGGACCTGGCAATGGCAGTGGGCGTAACCCGTCAGACCATTATATCCTTAGAAAACGGAAAGTATAACGCTTCTTTGCTTTTGGCTTACAGAATTGCAAAATATTTTGGAAAAAACATTGAAGATATTTTTATTTTTGAGGAGGAGATGAAATGAGTTATAAGGAAAAAATAAAGGTCAGAAAGACTCTTTCATGGATTTATATTGCACTTGGCATTGTGATGATCGCGGTATTTTTTTGGTAAAAATGGAAAATTCTTTTTTGTTCTCTTTTGGTTTTGCGCTTTTTGTTGTAGGCGTAGCCAATCTTCGAAAATATGCACGTATGACAAAAAACGAAGAAACTTTGAGAAAATATGAGATTGCGGAAAGCGATGAAAGGATTATCCAGATCATAGGCAAGGCCAGAGGCGTGGCCTTTGCGCTTTATGTTATTACAGCTTGTGTTTTATCAACTGTGCTTCATATTTTAGAAAAAACGATGCTGGCAACTTTTTTAGGCGGTTCCGTTTGCTTCTTGATTTTCGTTTACTGGATCGCATATTTTATCATCAGCAAAAAGTCATAAAAAATAAGACCCGAATTTCGGGTCTTATTTTTTTGTTTTATTTTTTCTCCGGTTTTACAAAAAAGAGGGAGAGAAGCATTGCTACTACGTAAAGACCAAGGCTTACGTATAAAACGGTCTGATAGCCTACGGGGTTTACCATATTCCCGCCAACCTCTACGGTTTTTCCGAAGTTGTTTACGATCCAGGAAGCCAGCTGGTTACCGGTAAGACCGGCAAAGGCCCAGGCAGAAAGGGTAATGCCGTGAATGGCACTGATGCTGGACATACCGTAATGGTCGGAAAGAAGGGTGGGTACGTTAGAAAAGCCGCCGCCATAGCCTGCATTGACTACCATAATGAGAAGAAGAACAAGACCGGTGAGAAGGGTGTTTCCTGCGCCGCCGGAGATACCGCCGGTGACAACTACCAGTGCGGTCAGTACGATAGACAGAGCAAAAATGATTTTGTAGACTGTGTTACGGTCACGCATTTTGTCACCCATAGCGGAGAAGCCCAGGCGGCCGCCGGCATTGAAGATGGCGGAGACGGTGGAGATGATGCCTACCGCTCCCGCAAGACCCAAGCATTTCACGATGGATTTTTCCTGGGAGATCAGCATCAGACCGCAGGTGATATTGATATAGAACATCAGCCAAATGCCAATATAGTTTGATAAGGGGCGCATTTTGAGTACGGAGAGAATGCTCTTTTTCTCTTCACCCTTCTGGGGCTCGTGCCAATCATCGGGCTTTTTGAGAAGAAGGTGGCCTAAAAACATCATTACAAAGTATACGGCCGCCAGAATAAAGAACATTTTATAAATACCGCCTTCGCCAAGGCCGGAAAGCATGGCTTCCATAATGGGACTGGCGATAGCCTTTGCCGCACCGAAGCCTGCTACGGCAAGACCGGTGGCAAGACCCTTTTTATCCTGAAACCAAAGCATCAAGGTCTTAACGGGAGAGAGGTAGCCGGTACCAAGACCGATACCCATAATCAGACCGTAGCACAGATAAATACCGAGAAGTGCAATAAGGCTTCCCTTGTGCTGACCGCCGTAATAGATAAAGGCGCCGGTTCCTGCCATACCCACTGCAAAGCAGATGGCGGCAATGAGGGAAGATTTGTGAATGTCTTTTTCTACGATATTACCTAAAAAAGCGGCAGACATGCCAAGGAAAAAGATGGCAAAGCTGAAGGCCCATTCGGTAGCACCTTTGGAAAAACCGATAAAATCGGCAATGTTCTGGCTGAAGATGGACCAGCAATATACGGTACCGATACTGCAATGCAGTAAAAGTGCGGGAATTGCGGCGCGGAACCATTTATTGTTTTTCCAAGAACTTTTTTTACTTGAATTATCCATATATGTCCTGCTTTCTTTTTGTTTTCTATCTTTTATCTTACTACAAATAGGAAAAAAAGCAAGCAAAAACTGCTATTTTTTTTGAAAAAGCGACAGAATTTTTGTTTTTCCTTTCAAAAAATTCCCATCTTTTTCTTTGTTGAAAAAGGGGAATTTATGAGATAAAATGAATTTATTAAGAAAACTTAAGATTTTTTTGTACCAAAACTTAAACAAGTTCTTTTATAATAAAAGCGGAGGTGGAAAGAGAATGAATATTTTAGTAGTAGATGACGATCGCGAGATCGTTGACAGTATAGCCATTTTTTTGCAAGGAGAAAATCATAAGGTTTTTAAAGCCTATGACGGAATGGAGGCGCTGGAACTTCTGGCGGAAAAGGAGATCCATTTGATGATCCTTGATATTATGATGCCAAAACTGGATGGCATTAAAACCCTGATGAAGTTACGGGAATCCAAAAATATTCCGGTGATCCTTTTGTCTGCAAAGTCGGAAGACGCGGATAAGATCCTGGGACTTAGCGCCGGAGCGGACGATTACGTGACAAAGCCCTTTAGTCCCGCGGAACTAATGGCCCGGGTAAAATCTCAGTTAAGGCGCTATACCACGCTGGGATCAATGGGAAATTTCGGCGGTGAGATCGCCATTGACGGCCTCAGCATCAACACGGAGAATAAAACCGTAAAAGTAGACGGCGAGGACGTGTGGCTGACCCCTACGGAATATAAGATCCTGGAGCTTCTTTGTAAAAACCGGGGGAAAGTCTTTTCTGCAGAAGAGATCTACCGGAACGTATGGAAAGAAGAAGTGGTGGTAGGGGATAAGACCGTTGCGGTCCATATCCGTCATATCAGAGAAAAAACAGAGATCAATCCCAAAGAGCCAAGATTTGTAAAGGTAGTCTGGGGCATTGGGTATAAAGTAGATTAAAGGGGGAGAAAAATGAAGAAATTTTTTTATTCTCGTTGGATCAAAGGAATTGTTGCTCTTTTGCTGATTTTGACGGTGGTGTCCGCTTCTCTGATCTTTTCTGATTTTGTGGTAAAATATTCTGGGGAAGAAACCTGGTTCTACGGATTTGAAAGCAATTATAAGGAAAGCGGTGCCTTCGATCATCTGCTTCTTTCTCCTGCCTATGCAGTGGTAGATTCTTATCACCGGGCCTATGAGGAAAATAGCCTGGGGGACCAGGTTTATATTGCCGGTTTGATCCGGAAAAATTTGGATGAAATGCCGGTATATGAAAAGATAAACTTTTATGTTCGTGTAGGAAGTTACGTTTATAGCGACAGTACCTTAAGCGATCTTGACATACTAACGAAAAAGGAAGTTTTCTACCGCATCGAAAGAGATGAAAAAGGCAACATAGAGACCACGTTCAGCTCTACCGGTCGTTATATTCCGGCAATGGATAGCCTTTGGAATTATGGTGAGGTACCACCCATTACGGTTTGTACTGCAGTGAAAGACAGCGTTCTGGAAGAAGGTAAAATTGCCTGGCAGCGCCAGGAACAAATGGTTTTGCGCGCCCTTACTTATTTATTGATCCACGTTGTCTTGGCTGTTATGTTCCTGTGCTATCTTTTGATCACCTGCGGAAAAAATGGCAAGGGAGAACGGGTAAAACTCTTTGTAGATCGCTTCTTTACCGAGGTTCACTTTGCCATGATGGCGTTTGCGATAGAGGGCTTTGTTTTGAGTCTTCTTTTGCTGGAAGCTTATGTAGACGGTCATTTTCTTTCTTTTCCGATCATTTATGGGGTGATTGCATTTGCCGCAGCTCTTGCTACCGGTATTATTTTGGCATCTCTTTTATCCATCGTCCGCTGCGCCAAGGAAGGCGAATTTTTAAAGAAGAGTATTCTTTGGAAAGTGGGCAAATGGGCTTTCGGCTTGGCGGGCGTATTTTTCCGCGCTGTTTTGCGAAATGGCCGTGCTTCCTTTCAGGTGATCCGTACTGCTTTATCCCGAAAAGCCGGCGTTTTATTTGTAGGGGCACTATTTGTCTATACAGCTCTTATCGGCCTTTGCGGTATTGGTACCAGACAGTCTCCCTTCCCCTTGTTTTTGGGTGTTCTTTTGTTCCTTTTTGCATCTTACGGGTTAAGCTTTCGGGTAAAGGATCTGGAGGAAATAAAAAAAGGCGCTTCTAAAATCAGATTTGGCGATCTGTCCTATCAGATCCCCGAAATGAAATGCGAGGATCTAAAGCCCTTGGCGGAAGATATCAATGATATTGCAAGGGGCCTGGAAGGTTCGGTAGAAAAGACACTGAAGGCGGAGAGAATGAAAACGGAGCTTATCACCAACGTTTCTCACGATTTAAAGACCCCTCTTACCTCTATCATCAATTACACCCAGCTTTTGATGGGGGTAGAGGATCTGCCGGACAGTGCCAAGGACTATGCCCGGATCATTGAAGCAAAAAGCGACCGTTTGAAAAAATTGACCCAGGATCTGTTTGATATTTCCAAGGCCCAAAGCGGAAACGAAACAGCCAGTTGTGAAAAACTGGATGCCGCCCTGCTTTTGGAACAGGCCCTGGGGGAACTGGACAGCGAGATTCACGAATCCGGTCTCTCCTTCTGCGTTCGCACGGAAAAGGAGCTTTTCTTCTTTGCTGACGGAAGAAAAATGTCCCGGGTGGTTTCAAATCTCATCCATAATATTTTAAAATATACCATGCAAAATACCAGAGTCTTTCTTTTAGCCTATGAGGATGGGGGAGAGGTGGTAATGGAATTTAAGAATATTTCTTCCTATCCTATGGATTTTTCTCCCGAAGAGATCGTAGGTCGCTTTGTGAGAGGGGACGAATCCAGAACGGAAGAAGGCAACGGATTGGGACTTGCCATTGCCAAAAGTTATATCGAGCTTTGCGGCGGAAGATTCGAGATCGTAACAGACGGAGATCTTTTTAAAGCCATTATCCGCTTTGCCAAATATCAGTAAAAGTTTTTTATAGAAATACGCACTCTTCGCCCTGCTGTCAAAGGCAGGGCGAAAGTCATATAATGAAAAAAACAGAATTTTTTCGTAAAAATTCTTTACAAATTTTCCAAAATATATTAAAATGTTCTAAACTCTTTGAAAAAGAGAAAGAAAAGGAGATTTTCTATGGAAAAACTTACAAAAAAGTACGGGCTTCCTACAGCTATTTGTATGGTAGTCGGTACGGTAATCGGTTCCGGTGTCTTCTTTAAGGCACAGAACGTATTGAGCGCCACCGGCGGCAATATGTTTTTAGGCATCCTGGCTTGGCTTATTACCGGTCTTGTTATGATCATTTGTGCCGCACAGTTTTCTGTGATGGCCACCCAGTACGGCAAAGTAAACGGTCTCATTGACTATGCAGAAGCCACCTGCGGTGAAAAGTACGCTTATTACCTTGCCTGGTATATGGTGCATATTTATTATCCCGGTATGACCTCCGTGCTTGCCTGGGTATCAGCCAGATACTTCGGCGTGCTTTTGGGCTGGGATATGACCAGCGCTCAGGTTATGACCCTTGCGGGACTGTTCCTGGTAGCTTCTTATACCATGAATGCACTTTCTCCCAAACTTGCCGGTAAATTCCAGGTAAGTTCTACTGTTATCAAGCTCATTCCCATTTGTCTGATGGCTATTGTAGGCTCTGTGTACGGCCTTTTAAACGGTACTCTGGTAACCAACTTTACTACCGTAGTAAATGAAGTTGCCGGCGGTGACGGTGGTCTTTTCGCGGCAGTCGTTGCTACTGTATTTGCTTATGAAGGCTGGATCGTTGCTACCAGTATCAATGCGGAACTGAAAAATGCAAAGAGAAACCTGCCTTTGGCTCTGATCATCGGTTCTCTTATTGTTGTTCTGGCTTATATCCTTTACTTTGTAGGTGTTGCCGGCGGCGCATCTACCAAGGTTCTCATCGAACAGGGCGCTACCACTGCCTTTATCAACATCTTTGGCGGTGTTGGCGGTCTTCTTCTGAACATTTGTATCGTGGTTTCCTGCCTTGGTACCTTGAACGGTCTGATGGTAGGTGCTACCCGCGGTGTATATGCTATGGCAGCTCGCGGCAGAGGTCCCAAGCCTGAAATGTTTGCTCAGGTTGACTCTAAGACCAATATGTCTCACAACTCTGCTATCTGGGGTCTGTTTGTATGTGCCGCTTGGCTTGCTTACTTCTACGGTGCAAATCTTGCTCCCACCTCCTGGTTCGGCGTATTCAGTTTTGACTCCTCCGAACTTCCCATCGTCAGCATTTACGCTATGTATATTCCCATCTTCTTTATCTGGATGAAGAACGGAAAAGGTCTTGGCGTGTTCAAGCGCTTTGTACTTCCTCTTCTGTCCCTCGTCTCCTGTCTGTTTATGATGTATGCGGCGATCTACGCTCACGGTATCGCGCCTTACTTGGCAGCCAAGGCAGAAGGAAGATTTGTATTCCCTGTTCTTTTCTATTTTATCATTTTCGTGGTAATTATGCTGATCGGCGCGGCTTTCTCTAAAGTGAAACCCGCAAGTAAAGACGAAGAGGAAAAATGATCCGATACGAAATTGAAGGCGGCTCTCTTCCCGTTGTGATCTGTTACCCCAAAGCAGGGCAGACCCTGGTTTCTCAAAACGGCGCCATGAGTTTTATGAGCCCCAATATGGAAATGGAAACCACTGCGGGAGGCCTGAAAAAGGCTTTGGGCAGGATGTTTTCCGGTGAGTCCCTCTTTTTAAATGAATATACCCCTCGGGGCGGAGACGGAATGATCGCTTTCGCATCCACTTTTCCCGGTTCTATCCTTTCTTTCGAAGTGAAGGAAGGGGAAGGGATCATCGTGCAGAAGCGAGGCTTTCTGGCCATGGAAAAAGGATTGAATCTTTCTCTATATTTCCAGAAGAAATTGGGAAAGGCGTTCTTCGGCGGGGAAGGCTTCATTATGCAGAAGATCACCGGCACCGGTACCGTCTTTTTGGAGATCGACGGATACTGCAAGGTGTACGATCTGGCACCCGGTGAAAGCATTATCGCGGATACCGGCTATCTTGCCGCTATGAGCGAAAGCTGTACCATGGAGATCGAAACCGTAAAGGGAATGAAAAATATGTTCCTGGGCGGAGAGGGAATCTTCCATACCCGCATTACCGGGCCCGGCAGAGTATATCTGCAGACCATGCCTCTTATGAATACGGCGAAGGCCATTTCGCCTTATCTGGATATCCCTTCCGATTCCGGCTCTTCCGACGGTTCTATTAAGATCAATTTGAATCGTTAAAAAAAGAATAAAAAGTTTTTCTCCCGGGCATTCTATCAAAAAATGTCCGGGAGAATTTTTTATGTACCGTATTGCTTTTTTTGATGCAAAACCCTATGACAGAGTTCATTTTGAAAAATTCGGTCAAGAATTTGGTATTGAATACCGTTTTCTTGAAACCAAATGTAATGAAGACACCCTCTCTCTTGCCAGAGGCTTTGACGGCGTTTGTACCTTCGTAAACGACCAGATCACGCCTGGGGTCATAGACGGCCTTTTTCAAATGGGTATTTCCGTTCTGGCCCTTCGCTGCGCCGGTTTTAATCAGGTGGATATGAAATACGCCTTCGGACGGCTTCACGTTCTACGGGTGCCCGCCTATTCTCCGTACGCGGTGGCAGAGCATACCGCCGCCCTTCTTTTGGCACTCAATCGCCATATTCATAAATCCTATATTCGCTCCCGGGACTTTAATTTCAGTCTTTCGGGTCTGGAAGGCTTTGACCTAAACGGAAAAACCGTAGGCGTTTTGGGTACCGGCCGTATCGGACGGGTCTTTGCCCGGATCTGTCTGGGATTTTCTATGAAGGTATTGGCCTATGACGTAGTAGAATCGGAAGAGGTGAAAAAAGAGGGCGTTGTGTATACGGATCTTGATACCCTTTTATCTCAAAGTGATATTTTATCCTTGCACCTGCCTTTAACCGATGAAAGTTATCATATGATCAATGAAAAAAGTCTTTCAAAATGTAAGGATGGCGTGATCCTCTTAAATACTTCCCGTGGCGCTCTCGTCAATTCCGAAGATCTGGTCAGGGCATTAAAAACCGGCAAAGTGGGCGGCGCGGCCCTGGACGTATACGAAGAAGAAGCGGATCTGTTTTTCGAGGACCATTCCGATAAGGTGGTGGAGGATGACGTTTTGGCAAGGCTTGTTTCCATGCCAAACGTGATCGTTACTTCCCACCAGGCTTTTTTAACGAGAGAAGCCCTCTCTCATATCGCGGAGACCACCAGTGAAAACCTTATTTCCTTTTTTGAAAAAGGCCAGTGCGAAAATGAGATCTGTTATCGCTCCGGCAAAACGGAAGATCTTTGCCGGGGGAAATGCTTCTAAACAAAAAAACAGATGCGCTTTTGCGCATCTGTTTTTATTTTTCAGTATTGGGACTGGGTCATTTGAAGGGGATTTTTCAGTGCGTTGTTTACCGCTTCCAGAATAATGGCTCGTTCGGTGTCAGTCAGAACTCTGTCCTTAGTCTTGTAGTTTCGGAGCCGATTCTTTTCTTCGCCAGGTGTAGCAGCACTCTCAAGTGC
Source organism: Eubacteriales bacterium (assembly GCA_045590715.1). Lineage (GTDB taxonomy): Bacteria > Bacillota > Clostridia > Oscillospirales > SIG627 > RGIG5579. The sequence goes on from JAZNRO010000087.1 coordinate 8,703, forward strand.
ATTTGCAAGCAGTCCTCGGTTGGAGATATCCTCAGTGGAGCGTTCCTGGTAGCGGATGTCGGAGGCTTCTAAATTTTCGTTAGAGAATGTCTTTTCAGTTCCATCTGCATATGTTTCTGTATAAGAACCATCCTCGTTTACTCGGAAGCGAGTAATTCTTTTAGTTTTTGAACGATTTCCTGTTCCGTCAATTCCGGATCGGCTGTAATTTCGGTTACCTTCAGAGTTTTTTCTTTGCTGGGCCCATAGGTTATATCCGACATCAGACGGATTGTATCGTCTGAAAATGCTAGCAGTCTTTGGGTGTATTCCTCTATGTCCATATACATAAACCTGTCTCCTTTCGTATGCTAATTCTGTCTCGTTATCCAAATCAATTTTCAACACAAGTGTGATAACGGGGGAATCAATCGTTCCCTTCATATAAACGATTTTGTTTTCAAGGGGTTCTCCTACTGAAATCATATATTCCCCTGATTTGGATTTTGGAGGGTTTGATTGATGGCTTAATGCCTCGGCAAATTTTGATCGAAGAATTGCATTTTCTTTTGCGCTCAAAATATTGTTTGCTCTTACCCATCCAAAGTTATTATACTGTTCCTCTGTGTAAGAGTCAATATAACTGCTACCGTTTAACGAAGTTATTTCATGGGCTTCTTCTGCAAACTCATCTTGAGGAGAGCGTTCTTGGAAACGGAGGTCATCATTGCCAGAATACATCTTGACAGAATCGGACTCCTGTGTTACAATTCTTCCAGTGTCAGCGGTTATATGACCTGCCTCAGTACCATGATTGGTGCTTGCAGGTGAATCGCTGACATTTTCTATTGTATAGATGCTATGCACCCAGAATTTGTTTTTCTGCGGTGTTTTTTTTATGGCAATCCTTACCATAATTTCTTTTCCGTCAACTTCCGTTGCGTACTCAATGTAAGCAAATTTTTTGTTTTCTGAGTTGGCATACTTATTCGCTACATCGTCTGCGACCATGTGTCCATGCTTAATCACATTAGGTAGCTCTCTTATGGTTGCAAGCTTTGCAATTTTCTTGAATTTACCGAGCCTTACAAAGTTGTTGAAGCTGAATGTTTCGTCAATACTGCTCTTGTTGATTTCCACAACCATACCCGATCCTTTGTTGACATCTGTCCTATTTCGGAGTATTTTGTCCGTGAAAAATCCTTCTTTCATTAGAGTATCAAATACATGGTTTTGAACATGTACATAATCCCCTAATTTTCTCTTTTCTATGCCAAAACTATTCAGCAAATTATCTGTAAAGCTTTCGGAAAGGATGTATTTCGTGCTGTCATCCGCAGTCTGAGTTTTTACATCGTCTCCAGAAAGCTCATTGCCTTCGGAGTCACGGGCCTGGTACTTCTTCTGTCTAGGTGTTAGGGATTCTCTTCGCTGTTTTTTCGAAGTCTGATTGCTTCCTGAATTACTTCGTGTACTGTTGCTGATGTGTGGCTCTGTATCCAAGTCATCATATCCTTCTGCAGCGAGGATTTCTTTAAGAGAAGCATGACGCCTATAACCTCGTCCTCCGTCATTTCGTATGCCTTGAATAAACAAATTAATTCCTTCTGAAGTTGTGAGAGTTCCATTTTGAAATTCCTTTCTCAGTGTATTTATAAGGTCTTCGTTGCCATCTATTTTTTCCTTAAATAAGATGTTGCCACTCATATAACCGTTTGCAGATATAAAATAAGCATTATCTGCTGTGTAAATTATTATATCAGCTATTTCCTTGTTTTTCAACTTATAAGTTTTATTAGCCATTGAACGGTTAAATGCGGAGCGTTCTCTTGCACTGGTTGGATAGAGGACATCATTTTGGATATCAGTAAACTCATCCTTCTCCTGCAGCTTAAGGTAAGAAGTCATACCGTCAATGGCTTCGATATCACTCATGACATCCACACCACTGAGCCACTGAGCGTTATCAATAGCGGTTACAAGCTCCTCCGCATACATAGCCTCAAAAAGCTTTCTTACTGTAGCATCCATCTCTGCCACAAACTGCTCTTCAAATGTACCAGGAGTGAGTTTTTCAAGAAGGGCGTTGATCTTGCTTGCCAACTTGGTGAGTGCCTTGTAGAGAAGCTGAGCAACCTTGTTGTCATACTGTTGAAGTCTCTGAAGCACTCCGCTATCCTTGTTGTTGATAACAGAGGCAAACATTCTCTGCAAGGATTGGCACACCCATTCTTCGTGTGCTTCATCATATGTCAGGTTTTGCTTCGATTTCTTCTGCATAGCAAGAACATGAGCGTGTACCGACACACCTTTTTTGCCGTATTCTTTAGCAAGAAATTCACTCAGTCTTCTGAAGCCTTCAGGATTATACTTCTTAATATCGTGTCCACTTTCGTGACCTGCGGTGAACAGCATAACACCTTCACCCTTGTTTCCTGCGTTAAGGTCGATGTGGATGCTTCCATCGGCTGTATCGTAGAAACCACCAGTGAAAATCTCGTTTCCTTTTTTGAAAAAGGCCAGTGCTCCAATGAAATATGCTACCGCTTCGGCAAAACGGAAGACCTTTGCGGGGGAAAATGCTTTTAAAACAAAAAACAGATGAGCCAAAGCTCATCTGTTTTTCTTTTTCAGTATTGGGACTGGGTCATTGTAAAAGGATTTTCCAGTGCATTGTTAACTGATTCTAAAATAATTTTTCTTTCCGTATCGGTCAATACTCTGTCTACGGATTTGTTGGGTGTGGACAAAAGGAAGGTGGTTGGAATAGAGTCCAGCCCGATCTCTTCTAGTTTTTCTATATTCATAAGCTTGCAGTACTAGGTGTAGGCCGCAATTACTCTGCCAAGATCCGTAGCGTGAGCGTAGTCACGGTGCAGATCTTTTTCCGTTAGGGAAGAGGAGAGGGCGTTTTCCATAGCCGTTCCGCTGGGAATCACGAATTTGAAACTGGAGTGGGGGACGATATTCTTTTTCACACAGTCACAAATGGCCTTGTAAAATGTACTGCGGTCTTGACCGTATTTTTCATAATTGGTATAGTAAGTGTTTTTTTCTCCCGGGTATTTATCCCGCAGATCGTTGTCTGTAGGCGTGGCCCAGGGCATATGCCAAGCGATGATAGGCTTTCTGTTCTGGCTGTTTCTCTTTGCGAAAGCCACAAGAGAGTCCAGTTTTCCGTCGGTATACTTGTGGTCTTCTGCAATTTCAAATACACCGCCCTGCATCACGATCACATCCCAGTAAGTGCCGGAAAGAACGTCCCGCATTACCACGTTGTCTTCAATGGTGGGCGGATCACCGGATGCATCGGTGGTGCTTGTGTAAAGGTAATATTTATCACTGTCGTTTAAGGCAAATTCCAGATGAGTAGGAATGGGGCAACCGGAGTAATAAAGAGTAGCGATCTCTACTGCTTCATAGTCGCCCAGGCCCTCGGTTTCAAAGATCAGATTCAGCATATGACAGCTGTCAACCGCCAGGGAATGACCTAAGGTTAAAATTTTCAATACACTGTCCTCCTCTGAAATTTCCGTTTCTACCGTTTCTTTGGTGGGGGCTGGATCTTCGGCAGTCTCCGGGGGTGTATGTGGCTCCAACGTACTTTGGCACGAAAGAATAAAAGGGGAAAGCATAAGAACTGATAGGCAAAAAGCTAAAAGTTTTTTTGAAATCTTTTTCATCGCACTGTTCTCCTCTTTTAATAAAGCTTGAAAGACAGTTTTTTCCTATGATTTTACTATATCAAAGAAGAATCCTTTTGTAAATATAAAATCCTACTGACTTTTGTAACAGCCCTGCTGTTTTTCTTTTGATTAAAAAAGACCTTTATAGTAAAAAAAGAGCCCTTTTGGGCTCTTTTTTTAATTACCGCAACCACCGTTAGGGCAAAACTTATCAAAACTTGGGTTACAAGCGTAGAAGTTTCTACTGTCAAGGCGGTCGGTGGCAATGCGAAGCGCATCGCCGAATCTCTGGTAGTGCACGATCTCTCTTTCCCGCAGGTACTTGATGGGATCCCGTACGTCCGGGTCGTCAACAAGGCGCAGGATATTGTCATAGGTGACTCTGGCCTTTTGCTCGGCGGCAAGGTCCTCGTTTAAGTCTGCGATCAGATCTCCTTTGATTCCCACGTATTTCATATCAAAGGGAACACCGGCGGCGGAAACGGGATAGATGCCTGCGGTGTGGTCTACAAAGTACTGATCCATACCTGCTTTTCGAATTTCTTCCGGCGAAAGGTCTTTTGTCAGCTGATAAAGAATGGCACCGATCATCTCTAAATGTGCCAGTTCTTCCGT
>JAZNRO010000088.1:0-8778 GCA_045590715.1 Eubacteriales bacterium
AAAGACGCTGCCACCCCCATTATGAAGGGCGGAAAGGTGGCAGTAGTAGGCGGCGGTAACGTTGCCATGGACGCGGCCAGAACCGCTCTGCGTCTTGGCGCGGAGAAGGTATATATCGTGTACCGCAGATCCATGGAAGAACTGCCCGCCAGAAAAGAAGAAGTGGAACACGCCATAGAAGAAGACATTGAATTTAAGCTTCTCAATAACCCGGTAGAGATCCTGGGCTATGAAAATCCCGAAGATCCCAGAGATCCTAAATGTGGCTTTGTAACCGGTATGGAGTGCATCCGTATGGAACTGGGCGAGCCGGACGAAAGAGGCAGAAGAAGACCCGTTCCCGTGGAAAACAGTGAGTTTACCCTGGACGTTGACACCGTCATCATTTCCATCGGCACTTCTCCCAACCCCCTCATCAAAGACACCACAAAAGGTCTTGAGGTAAACCGTTGGGGCGGCATCATCGTAAATGAAGAGGGCCTGACCTCCCGCGAGGGCATCTACGCCGGCGGCGACGCCGTTACCGGCGCGGCTACGGTCATTTCCGCCATGGGCGCAGGAAAGACCGCCGCAGAGGCCATTGACAAATATCTGAAAAACAAATAAAAAATTTTTCGCGAAAGGATCTTCTTTCGCGGATTTTTTTATAAATTTTGCCCCGGTGGAAAAAATGATAGTAAGACAAATTCCATTTTCCTTCCTATTTTAGGAGAAAATGAAGAATTTACTTGATTTTACACTGCTTTTGATGTAAAATGAAAAAAGACTATTATAGATAATGGAAGGGTATATCCAAATCTTCTTATCCACCCCTTTTTTCATTTCAAAATAAAAATTCCAGTGAGAAAGGAATAAACACCTGTGATGAAGAAAAATCTCTTGATCGTCGGCGTGGGAATATACGGCCTTGTAGCAAAAGAAATTGCCGAGAGTATGAACTCGTTTCAAAAGATCGCTTTTGTAGACGACGAGATCCGCCCCTGTCCCCACAAGCTTCCTCTCCTAGGCACCACGGACGATCTTGCCGCTTTGGCAAAGGACTACTCCCATATCGTGGTTGCCATCGGAAATCCTGCGGTGCGTAAGACCCTTACGGAAAAGATCGAGAAGGTCCCCGGTCTTACCTTGACCTCTCTCATTTCCCCCAAAGCCTACGTTGCCCCCTCCGCCACCATCGGAAAGGGATGTATCATTGAGCCCATGGCCGTGATAAACGCAGGCGCAACCTTAGAAAAAGAAACCTTCGTCTGTGCCGGCGCTGTGGTAAACCACGCGGCTACTTGCGCTTCTTTCGTGCAGGTAGACTGCAACGCTACCGTAGCCGGAGGCGCCATGGTTCCCGAAGGAGTAAAAATCCCCAGCAATACCCTTTACCAATAAATTCTTCCCCCATTTTAAAAATTTAGCGAGGATCATTATGTACAAGAATTTTTTCAAACGGCTGATCGATATCATCCTTTCCCTTCTGGGCCTTCTCTTCCTGGCGATCCCCATGCTTGTGATCGCTTGCATCATCAAGAAGGACGATCCCGGCCCTGCCCTTTTCAAGCAGCAGAGAGTGGGAAAGAATAAAAAGCTTTTCTGGCTGTATAAATTCCGCAGTATGAAGCTTGACACCCCGGATATCCCCACCCACCTTCTGGAAAATCCGGATCAGTATATCATCAAAGTGGGAAAATTCATCCGCAGAACCAGTATTGACGAGCTTCCCCAGCTCATTAATATTTTAAAGGGCGACATGTCCGTCATCGGCCCCCGTCCCGCTCTCTGGAACCAGGACGATCTCATTGCCGAAAGAGACAAGTACGGCGCAAACGACGTGCGCCCCGGTCTTACCGGCTGGGCCCAGATCAACGGCAGGGACGAACTGCCCATTGACGTAAAAGCCCGTCTTGACGGGGAATATATTGAAAAAATGGGCTTCTTCTTTGACTGCAAGTGCTTCCTGGGTACCATCGGTTCCGTTTTAAAGAGTGACGGCGTGGTAGAAGGCGGCACCGGCACCATGGAAAAGGAGAACAAAGATCAATGAAAAAAATTCTCATCACCGGCAAAGGAAGCTTTATCGGCACCTCCTTTGAGAATTACCTCTCAAAGTGGCCCGATGAATTTTCCGTAGAAACGGTGGATATGATCGATCCCGCCTGGCGGGAAAAGGACTTTTCCCCTTACGACTGCGTCTTCCACGTAGCGGGCATCGCCCATTCCGACAGCGGTAAGATCAGTCCGGAAAAAGCAAAGCTTTACTACGCGGTCAACACGGATCTTACGGTAGAAACCGCAAAGAAGGCAAAAGAAGCAGGCGTAAAGCAGTTTATTTTTATGAGCTCCGCCATCGTTTACGGGGAAAGCGCTCCCATCGGCAAAAACAAGATCATTACAAAAGATACGCCCCTGTCCCCCGCCAACAGCTACGGCGACAGCAAGGTCCGGGCGGAAAAAGGAATTCTTCCCTTGGCGGATGAAACCTTCAAAGTGGTCATTCTCCGTCCCCCTATGATCTACGGCCCCGGTAGCAAGGGCAATTACCCCATTTTAAGTAAACTGGCAAGAAAACTGCCCGTCTTCCCCAAGGTGAAAAACGCCCGGTCTATGCTTTACATAGAAAATCTCATGGAGTTTATCCGTTTGATGATCGTAAACGAGGAAGAAGGCGTCTTCTGGCCCCAGAACGAAGCTTATTCCAACACCACAGAGCTTGTCTGTGAAATTGCCCGTGCCCACGGCAAAAAAATGATCCTGATCCCCGGTACCACCCCGGCTTTAAAGCTTTTAAGCCGCTTTACCGGTCTTGTAAACAAAGCCTTCGGCAGTTTGTGTTACGACCCGGAGATCAGCCGGTACAAAGAGGAATACCGCAAGGTCTCGTTAAAAGAGTCTATTGAAAAGACCGAGGGCAAGAAATGAAGATCCTGGTTGTTTCCCAGTATTTTTATCCGGAAAACTTTCGGGTAAATCCCCTTTGCAAGGAACTGGTGCGTCGCGGGCACGACGTTACCGTCATGACCGCCTATCCCCAGTATCCCTTCGGCGAAATCTATCCCGGCTACGGATTTGATCTTCCCTATGAAAAGAAGTGGAACGGGGTAAAGATTGAGCGGGTAAAAGTTCCCCCCAGAGGAAAAAACGCCCTGGGACTTTTAAAGAACTGCGTAGGCTACGTACTTTCCGGCAACCGCTGGGTAGATCAGTGTAAAGAAAAGTACGACGCGGTCTTCGTTTTCGAGGTTTCACCGGTAACGGTGGGCCTGCCGGCAGTTCGCTACAAAAAGAAGTTCGGCTCTCCCGTCTTCTTTAATCTCCAGGACCTTTGGCCGGAGAACGTACACGAGGTTTTGGGCATTCGCTTTGCCCCTCTTACCTTTGTAATCAACAAGATCGTAGATAAGATCTACCGTCATAGCCATAAGATCCTTTGTGCTTCCGGCGGATTTCAAGAAAATCTCCGGCAAAGGGGCGTTCCGGAAGAAAAATTGGTCTTCTGGCCCCAGTTCTGCCCCCCGCCAAAGGAAGAGAAACTAACAAAACCGGAAATTTATTCCGATGACTTTTTCAACATCGTCTTCACCGGAAACATCGGCGATGCCCAGGGGCTGGATCTTGTTATTGACGCGGCAAAAGAACTAAAAGGCGAAAAGATCCGCTGGTATCTGGTAGGCGACGGCAGAGCCAAAGAACGCCTTGAGAAAAGAGCCGCGGAAGAAGGAGTAGAAAAAGACGTGATCTTCGTAGGCCGAGTAGACGAAGACACGGCCAATTCCTACGCCGCCTTTGCAGACTGCGCGTACCTGTCTTTTACCGATAATAAGCTTTTTAATCTGACCCTTCCCGCAAAGCTTCAGACCTATCTTGCCTGCGGGGCCCCCATTCTGGCGGCGGCCGGCGGAGAAAGCAAGAATATTATTGAAAAGGCCCGGTGCGGCAAAGCCGTCCCCCCGAAAAAAGAAGACCTGGTTCTGGCGGCAAAGGAAATGAAAAGCCTTTCCCAAGAAGAAAGACTTGCCTTCAAGCAGAACGCCAAGGCCTTTTACAAAGAGCATTTTACCATGGAAGATCTTGTCACAAAGCTGGAAGAAATGATGACGGATGCCGTGGAAAAACAAAAATAAAAACAAACGATATACAAAACTATATACAAAAAGGAGAATACAAAATGGGCGCATTTACGAACAAAACACTGATGATCACCGGTGGTACCGGTTCCTTCGGAAACGCAGTTTTAAACCGTTTTTTAAAGACTGATATCGGAGAGATCCGCATTTTCTCCCGCGACGAAAAGAAGCAGGACGATATGCGTCACGAATTCCAGGCAAAAATGCCGGAAGTAGCAGACAAAATTAAATTCTACATCGGCGACGTACGCGACCTTCATTCTGTAAAGAATGCCATGCACGGCGTAGACTACATCTACCACGCCGCCGCTTTAAAGCAGGTTCCCTCCTGCGAATTCTTCCCCATGGAAGCAGTAAAGACCAACGTAATCGGTACCGATAACGTTCTCACCGCCGCTATTGACGCAGGGGTAAAGAACGTAGTTTGCCTTTCCACCGATAAGGCCGCTTACCCCGTAAACGCGATGGGTACCTCCAAAGCTATGATGGAAAAGGTAATCGTAGCAAAGAGCCGCACCGTTGATCCCGAACAGACCAAGATCTGCTGCACCCGTTACGGCAACGTTATGTGCAGCCGCGGCTCCGTTATCCCGCTTTGGATCGAGCAGATCAAAGCCGGCAATCCCATCACCATTACCGAGCCCAGTATGACCCGTTTCATTATGAGCCTTGACGAAGCAGTAGACCTTGTACTCTTTGCTTTTGAAAACGGCGTTTCCGGTGACATTCTGGTTCAGAAAGCACCCGCTTGCACCATCGAAACTCTGGCAAAGGCCGTTACGGGCCTCTTTAACCCCGGCCACGAAATTAAGGTGATCGGCATCCGTCACGGTGAAAAGATGTACGAAACCCTTCTCACCAACGAAGAATGTGCAAACGCCATCGACCTTGGCGACTTCTACCGCGTTCCTTCCGACAAGCGCGGCCTGAACTACGATAAGTACTTTAAAGACGGCGATACCGATCGCAACCCCCTCACCGAGTTCAACTCTCACAATACCGAACTGCTGGACGTAGAAGGCGTAAAAGAAAAGCTCCTTTCTCTCCAGTACATTCGCGATGAAGTTGCAGCTTGGGGGGCAAAATAAATGAAAATTTTAGTTACCGGCGCCGCCGGTTTTGTGGGAAAAAATCTCGTTAGCTCCTTAAGATCCATTGGGGACGGCAAGGACAAGAGATTTCCCCAGCTCCAGATCGAAGAAATTTTTGAATACGATATTGACTCCGCCCCCGCCCTTTTGGACGAGGCCTGCGAAAAGAGTGATTTCGTATTTCACTTAGCCGGCGTAAACCGCCCCCAGAACCAGGAAGAATTTATGGCAGGAAACTTCGGTTTCACCAGCACTCTTCTTGATACCTTAAAAAAGTATAAAAACACTTGCCCCGTTATGATCTCTTCTTCCATTCAGGCTACCTGCATCGGCCGTTACGACAGTGAATACGGCAGAAGCAAGAAGGCCGGCGAAGAACTGATGTTCTCCTACGGGGATGAGGTGGGAGCAAAGGTACTGGTTTACCGCTTCCCCAACCTTTTCGGTAAGTGGTGCAGACCCAATTATAACTCCGCCGTTGCAACCTTCTGCAACAATATGGCAAACGATCTTCCCATTACCGTAAACGACCCGGCAGTAGAGCTGGAGCTCCTTTACATTGACGATCTGGTAGACGAAATGATCGCCGCCCTTCTTGGCAAAGAGCATCACTGCAGCTTTGACGGCATTAAAACCGTCCTTTGTGACGAGGGCAAATACTGCGCCGCCCCCGTGACCCATTTTGTGACCCTGGGCGAGATCGCAAGTCTCCTTCAATCCTTTAAAGATCAGCCGAAGACCCTTGTAATGCCCCAGATTCCCGCCGGCAGCTTTGCAAAGAAGCTGTATTCCACCTATCTTTCTTATCTCCCCCGGGAAAAAACCAGTTTCCCCCTGAAGATGAACGTGGACGACAGAGGCAGCTTTACCGAGCTTTTGCGCACGGCTGACTGCGGTCAGTTCTCCGTGAATATTTCAAAGCCCGGCATTACCAAAGGCCAGCACTGGCACCATACCAAGTGGGAATTCTTCATCGTAGTATCCGGCAAAGGGCTTATTCAGCAGAGAAAGATCGGCTCGGACGAAGTGTTGAATTTCGAAGTGTCCGGCGAAAAGATCGAAGCAGTTCATATGCTTCCCGGCTATACCCACAATATTATCACTTTAAGTGATACCCAGGACCTTGTAACCGTAATGTGGGCCAACGAGCTCTTTGACCCGAATAGACCCGATACATTTTTTGAGGTGGTAGAATAATGGAAATGAAACTTGACTATTCTGATATCAAATTTCAGAACAACGGAAAATTAAAGCTTCTCATCATCGTGGGCACCCGCCCCGAGATCATCCGTCTTGCGGCCGTTATCAACAAGTGCCGTAAGTACTTTGACTGCATCCTGGCACACACCGGCCAGAACTACGACTATACCTTAAACGGTATCTTCTTTAAAGATTTAAAGCTTGATGACCCGGAAGTATATATGAACGCCGTAGGCGACGACCTTGGCTCTACCGTTGGTAATATCATCAACTGCTCTTATAAGCTGATGAACGATACAAAGCCCGACGCTCTTCTCATTCTGGGCGATACCAACTCCTGCCTTTCCGCCATTGCCGCAAAGCGTCTGCATATCCCGATCTTCCATATGGAAGCCGGCAACCGCTGTAAGGACGAGTGCCTGCCGGAAGAAACCAACCGCAGAATCGTTGACATCATTTCCGACGTGAACCTGGCTTACTCCGAACACGCCAGAAAATATCTCCACGAATGCGGCCTGCCCAAGGAAAGAGTATACGTAACCGGCTCTCCCATGGCAGAAGTACTCCATGAAAACCTTGCAGAAATCGAAGCAAGTGACGTGCATGCCCGCCTGGGCCTGGAAAAGGGCAAGTACATTCTCCTTTCCGCCCACAGAGAAGAAAATATCGACACCGAGAAGAACTTCCTCTCCCTCTTTAACGCCATCAACAAAATGGCAGAAAAGTACGATATGCCCATTCTCTACTCTTGCCATCCCCGTTCCAGAAAGCGTCTGGAAGCTACCGGCTTTGTACTGGACGAAAGAGTTCGCATGAATCAGCCTTTAGGCTTTCACGATTATAACTGCCTGCAGATGAATGCCTTCTGCTGCGTTTCCGACTCCGGCACCCTGCCCGAGGAATCCAGCTTCTTCACCTCCGTAGGCCATCCTTTCCCCGCCGTTTGTATCCGTACCTCTACCGAGCGTCCGGAAGCTTTGGACAAAGCCTGCTTTGTTCTGGCGGGTATCGATGAAAAGAGCCTACTTCAGGCAGTGGATACCGCCGTTCAGATGAATCTGGACGGAAATCTCGGCATCCCCGTTCCGGACTACGTAGACGAAAACGTATCTACCAAGGTGGTAAAACTCATTCAGAGCTACACCGGTGTGGTAGACAAAATGGTCTGGAGAAAGAACTAAATTTTGTTTTGAAAGGAGAACGGCATGAAAGTACTGCAAGTCAATTCCGTTTGCGGCTTCGGCTCTACCGGCAGGATCGCTACGGATATTGCAGATCTTCTCCTTGCCCGGGGTGACGACTGCAAGATCGTCTACGGCCGAGGCGACGCCCCGGAAAAATACCGTGGGATTGCGGAAAAGATCAGTTCTCCTTTCGATAACAAGGTCCACGGTGTCCTGACCCGTCTTTTTGACCTTCACGGCTTTGGCAGCAAAAATGCCACCCGAGATCTTATCAAAAAGATTCGGGGATACGGCCCGGATCTTGTTCACCTGCACAATCTCCACGGATACTATTTAAATATCGAAATCCTCTTTCGCTATTTAAAAAAGGCCGGTATCCCTGTGGTGTGGACTCTCCATGACTGCTGGGCCATGACAGGACATTGTGCCTACTTCTCTGCAGCAGGATGTAACAAATATAAAACTCTTTGCGAAAACTGTCCTCAATTAGGGCAATACCCCGCCACCCTTTTCGGCGGAAACGTAAAAAACAATTTTAAAAGAAAAAAGAAGGCCTTCACGGGCGTCAAAGATCTCACCATCATCACCCCGTCCCAGTGGCTTTGTGACGTAGTGAAAACCTCTTTCTTAAAAGAGTATCCCGTCCTTCCCATTTACAACGGGCTGGATCTTTCAGCTTTCAAACCAACTGAAAGCACCTTCCGAAAAAAAATGGGGCTTGAAAACAAAAAAATCATTTTAGGCGTTGCCAATCTCTGGGAAAAAAGAAAAGGCCTCCAGGACTTCATCTCTCTTTCCAAAAAGCTAGATGACTCTTATCAGATCGTCCTAGTTGGCCTTTCCGAAAAACAGGTAAAGAGCCTGCCAGAGAAAATTCTGGGCCTCACTCGCACCAATGGAATCCAAGAATTAGTGGAAATCTACTCCGCCGCCGATATCTACATAAATCCAAGCGTAGAAGAAACCATGGGTCTAACCACCGCCGAGGCCCTGGCCTGCGGCACCCCGGTCATTACTTATAACAAAACTGCTGTTCCCGAAGTGCCCGACAAAACTTGCGGCATCGTAGTAGAGCCCGGCGTAGAAAACCTTCTTTCCGCTTTGGAAAAGGTTTCTTTCTCCGCGGAAGACTGCGTCCGCCGGGGACAGTTTTTCGAAAAAACAAAGCAGTTTGAAAAATATCTTGCTGTC
>JAZNRO010000089.1:0-20298 GCA_045590715.1 Eubacteriales bacterium
TCTACCTTTATGACTCCCATTGAAAAGCTGATCACCGCTCCCGATACCACCACCCTCAAAGAGGCAAACGATATCATCTGGGATCACAAGATCAATGCTCTTCCCCTTATCGACAGCGAAGGCAGACTTTCTTCTTTCGTATTCCGCAAGGACTATGACGAGCACAAGAGCAATCCCCTTGAGCTTCTCGATGCTCACAAGAAGTACATCGTAGGCGCAGGTATCAATACCCGCGACTATGCTGAGCGTGTTCCCGCTCTCCTCGCTGCCGGTGCAGACGTTCTCTGTATCGACTCTTCCGAAGGTTTTTCTGAATGGCAGAAACTTACCATTGAATGGATCCGCAAGAATTACGGTGACAAAGTAAAGGTTGGCGCCGGAAACGTTGTTGACGCAGAAGGCTTCCGCTTCCTGGCTGATTGCGGTGCTGACTTTGTAAAGGTTGGTATCGGCGGCGGTTCTATCTGTATTACCAGAGAAACCAAGGGTATCGGCAGGGGACAGGCAACTGCTCTGATCGAAGTTTGCAAAGCAAGAGATGAATACTTTGAAGAAACCGGCGTTTACGTTCCCGTTTGTTCCGACGGCGGTATCGTTTACGACCACCACATCACCTTGGCTCTTGCTATGGGTGCTGACTTTGTAATGCTCGGCAGATATTTTGCAAGATTTGACGAAAGTCCCACTAATAAGGTAAATATTGGCGGCACTTACTATAAAGAATACTGGGGTGAAGGCTCCAGCCGCGCCAGAAACTGGCAGAGATATGACTTAGGCGGCGACAAGAAACTTTCCTTCGAAGAAGGTGTTGACTCCTACGTTCCTTATGCCGGTAGCCTGAAGGATAACGTTGCCCTTTCCTTGAGCAAGGTAAAATCTACCATGTGCAACTGCGGCGCTCTTTCCATCCCCGAACTTCAGCAGAAAGCAAAGCTTACTCTGGTTTCTGCTACCAGTATCGTTGAGGGCGGTGCCCACGACGTAATTCAAAAGGAAAAGGGAGCTCCTATTAAATAAGGATATCTCTTTTGCGCCTTGACACAATTTAATACCTATGATATAATTTATAGGTCATTTTTCGGCTTCTTACGACTGACGGATTTTATGTGGAGCACCACAAAGGAGTAAGAGGAATATTTGAGGGCATTGCCCTTCATGCCGACCGTCTGGGCGTATTTAACTTTTCAAGTTAAGTGCGCCCTTTTACGTTTTTTTGGAGGATAAAAATGAAAAAAGTTGGAATTATCATGGGAAGTGACAGCGATCTTCCCGTTGTAAGAAAGGCAGTTACCACACTTCAGTCTTTTGATATCCCTTTTGAGATCCATGTTTATTCCGCGCACAGAACCCCCGATGAAGCAAGAGATTTCGCAAGAAGTGCCAGAGAAAACGGCTTTGGTGTTATGATTGCCGCCGCCGGTATGGCAGCCCATCTGGCCGGCGCCATTGCCGCTAATACCACGCTTCCCGTTATCGGTATCCCTTGCAAGTCCACCAATTTAGACGGCCTGGATGCTCTTTTGTCAACGGTTATGATGCCTTCCGGTATTCCGGTGGCTACCGTCGCCATTGACGGTGCAACCAATGCGGCTCTTCTTGCAGCGCAGATCCTTGCTGTAACCGATGCGGATCTTGCCGAAAAATTGGATGCCAAGAGAAAATCCGACGCAAAGACCGTTCTGGAAAAAGATAAAAAAGTTGTAGAAGAGTTTTCTTTATAATTTGAGGTTATCAATGTTAGAAAAAGTTTTATTGAAAGGGGGCTTTTAAATGGGAGGTTTTTTTGGCGTAGTTAGTCGTCGCGATGCGGTTTCTGACGTATTTTTCGGAACTGACTATCATTCCCATCTTGCTACCCATAGAGCCGGCATTGCCGCCTATGACAACGAGATCGGTCTCCAGCGCGAGATCAAAACCATACGTAATGCGCCCTTTCGTACCAAATTTGAGCACATTTTCGAGGAGATGAAAGGCACCAGCGCCATCGGTTGTATCAGTGACTTTTATCCTCAGCCTTTGCTGATTCGCTCCAGTCTCGGAACCTTTGCACTTTGTATGCTGGGCTCTATCAATAACGCGGAGGAATTGGCAGAGCGCTTTTTGGATCAAAGCAACGGCGGCCATTTTGATGTAATGACCGGCGGCAAGATCAATCACGTTGAACTGGTTGCCGCTCTCATCAGCCAGAAGGAATCATTTTCTGAAGGAATTCATTTCGTGCAGGAGAATATCCATGGTTCTCTGACACTGCTTATCTTAAAGTCCGACGGAAATTTGATTGCCGCAAGAGATCGCCTTGGCCGTTTGCCCATCCTTCTCGGCAAAAATGAAGACGGCTTCTGTGCTTGCTTTGAATCCTTTGTTATGGAAAAAGTAGGCTATGAAGCTTTCAGAGAACTGGGCCCCGGTGAAATTGTAGAAATTTCTCCCGATTCCGTTACTCAGCTTGTTAAACCCGGAGAACAGATGAAGATCTGCTCCTTCCTTTGGAGCTATTACGGCTATCCCACTTCTTCGTATGAAGGGGTAAACGTGGAAATTATGCGTTACCGTAACGGTCAGATCCTCTTTCAAAACGATAAAGAATCCGGAAAGGATCTGGATATTGATTACGTTAGCGGTGTGCCGGATTCCGGTACGCCTCACGCCATCGGATACGCCCAGGAAAGCGGCATTCATTTTGCCCGTGCTTTCATTAAGTATACGCCTACCTGGTCCCGTAGCTTTATTCCTTCCGGTCAGAAGGAAAGATCGGAGATCGCGAAAATGAAGCAGATTCCCGTTCACGAGCTGATCCGTGGCAAGAGTCTACTTTTTGTTGATGACTCCATCGTACGCGGAACACAGCTGAAGGAGACCGTAGATTTCCTTTATGATAATGGCGCCAAAGCCGTTCATATCCGCTCTGCCTGTCCCCCCATTATGTTTAATTGTCCCTATCTTGGCTTTGCCAGTGCAAGAGATGAAATGGAACTAATTGCACGGCAGATCGTAATGGATCTGGAAGGGGAAGAGGGCTTTGAGCACCTCAATGAATACAGCGATTCTACTACCGAGCGTGGTAAGAAACTTCGCGATGCCATTTGTAAAAAACTGAACTTCTCATCACTGGAATTTCAGTCTCTTGAAGGAATTATCAAAGCCATCGGTATCGCACCCGAAAAGCTTTGCACATTTTGTTGGAATGGAAAGGAATAAGAATTATGCATACTCAGTCTAAATCTGATAGTTACGCAGCAGCAGGCGTTGATATTACCGCAGGATACAAAGCGGTAGAACTGATGAAAAAACACATTGCCAGAACCGTGATCCCCGGAGTTTGCTCCGACGTTGGCGGTTTCGGTGGCCTTTTTGAACTGGATCTTACCGGTATCACCCGTCCCGTTCTGGTGAGCGGAACCGACGGCGTAGGCACCAAACTGAAGATCGCATTCATTATGGATAAGCACGATACCATCGGTATCGACTGCGTTGCTATGTGTGTAAACGACGTAATTTGTGCCGGCGCAAAGCCTTTGTTCTTCCTTGACTATATTGCTTGCGGTAAGAACGTACCTGAAAGAATTGCTGATATCGTAAAAGGCGTGGCAGAAGGCTGTGTTCAGGCAGGTGCGGCGCTTATTGGCGGCGAAACCGCTGAAATGCCCGGCTTCTATCCCGTGGATGAATACGACCTTGCCGGATATTGCACCGGTGTGGTTGATAAGGAAAAAATTATTGATAATAAGCAGATGAAGGCTGGAGACGTGATTATCGCCCTTCCTTCTACCGGCGTTCATTCCAACGGCTTCTCCCTTGTTCGTAAGGTGTTTGACGTTGAAAATGCCGACATTAAGGTCCCCAGAGAAGAACTTGGTGGAAAGAGCATTGGTGAAGCTTTGCTTGCTCCTACTAAAATTTACGTAAAACCCATTCTTGCCCTTTTAGAGCAGGTTAAGGTTAAGGGGATTTCCCACATTACCGGCGGCGGCTTCTATGAAAATATTCCCAGAAGCATTCCCGACGGTCTGGGCGCCAAGGTCGATAAGAGCGCCGTTCGCATTCTTCCTATCTTTGATCTGATCGCCAAAGAAGGCGGCATTTCTGAAAGAGATATGTTCAACACCTTTAATATGGGTGTTGGTATGTGCGTGATCGTATCCAAAGAAGACGTAGAAAAATCTCTTGAAATTCTCAAAAATGCCGGCGAAGACGCTTATATAATCGGTACTGTTGTAGAGTCCGATGAAAAGGTGATCTTATGAGAAAAGCGAGGATCGCGGTCCTTGTTTCCGGCGGCGGAACCAATCTCCAGGCCCTACTGGATGCTGAAAAAGCGGAAGTTTTAAAAAGTGGCACCATTTCTCTCGTGATTTCCAGTTCTCCCAAGGCTTATGCCCTGGAGCGAGCCGCGAAAGCCGGTGTTATGTCTGCCGTGGCTTCCAAAAAGGAACTTGGCAGCCAAAAGGCCTTTGAAGATAAGATTTTAAGTCTTTTGGAAAAAAATCAGATCGATCTGATCGTTCTTGCCGGATTTATGTCCATTTTAACCGAGGACTTTACTTCCCGTTTTCCCAAGAGGATCATCAACGTTCACCCGTCTTTGATCCCGTCTTTTTGCGGAAAGGGTTTTTATGGTCTGAAAGTTCACGAAGCTGCTCTTTCTTACGGTGTAAAGGTGACCGGAGCCACAGTGCATTTTGTCAATGAAATTCCCGATGGGGGAGAGATCATTATGCAAAAGGCTGTGACGATCCGGGAAAACGATACCCCCGAAAGTCTGCAGAAACGCGTGATGCGCCTGGCAGAGTGGAAGATCCTTCCCAAAGCGGTGGAAAAGGTTTCTGCCGAAATTGTAAAATAAATTTAAATGAGGAATAGAAAATGGCATTGTATGATTTAAAGAAACTCCTGTCGGAAAATTCCTATCCCGGCAGAGGTATTGTTGTTGGTAAATCTTTCGACGGTACGAAAGCGTTGATTGCTTACTTTATCATGGGTAGAAGCGAAAACAGCCGTAACCGTATTTTTGAAAGATTTGAAGGCGGTATGCGTACCAAAGCTTTTGATGAATCAAAGCTTTCCGATCCCAGTCTGATCATTTATAATCCTTATCTTCAGATTGGAAATATCGATATCATTACCAACGGCGATCAGACCAATACCATTTTTGATGAAATGGCAAAGACCGGCGGTAAAGATGAGTTTGCTTTTGAAAAGGCACTCTGCACCCGCAAGTTTGAGCCTGACGCTCCCAATTTTACCCCTAGAATTTCCGGCGCCCTGTACTATGGCAACTCTGATTTCTCCTATAAGCTTTCTATTTTAAAGTCTGCAAACGGAAGAGATTCTGCCTGCAATCGCTTTACATACTTTTACGAAACTCCCGAAAAGGGAATCGGACATTTCATTCATACTTATCGCTGTGACGGTGATCCCATTCCTTCTTTCTACGGCGAGCCCGAGGAAATCACCCTTCCCGATAGTGTAAAAGAACTTGCCGACCTTATTTGGGAGAATTTAAACGAAGACAACAAGGTTTCTCTGTTTGTTCGTTCCGTGGAACTTTCCTCCGGAAAAACCGAAGAGATCATTATCAACAAGAACCGTTAAGAAAGGGAGCCAAAATGAAAGAATTTGAATTAAAATATGGCTGTAACCCCAATCAGAAGCCTGCTAAAATTTATATGAATAACGATACCGATCTTCCCATTGAAATTCTCAATGGCAGACCCGGTTATATCAACTTTCTCGATGCGCTGAACTCTTGGCAGCTGGTAAAGGAACTGAAAGAAGCCCTGGGCCTTCCTGCCGCTACCTCTTTTAAGCACGTAAGCCCCACCTCAGCCGCAGTAGCAGTGCCCCTTTCCGATACACTCAAAAAAGCGTATTTTGTAGATGACGTGGAAGGACTTGACGATTCTCCCATCGCTACCGCCTACGCCAGAGCCAGAGGTACTGACAGAATGTGCTCCTTCGGTGACTGGGTAGCCCTTTCTGACGTTTGCGATGCTACCACCGCTAAAATGATCAAGCGCGAAGTATCCGACGGCGTTATCGCCCCCGGCTATACCGATGAAGCCCTTGAAATTTTGAAGCAGAAGAGAAAAGGCACCTATAACGTGGTGAAAATCGATCCCGATTACGTGCCCGATCCCATTGAAACCAAGCAGGTATTCGGCATTACCTTCCAGCAGGGAAGAAACGAATTCAAAATTGATAAGTCCCTTTTTGAAAACATTGTAAGTAAGAACAAAGATCTGCCTGAAAGTGCTTTGCGCGATCTGATTATTTCTTTGATTACCTTGAAATACACCCAGTCCAACTCCGTTTGCTATGCAGTAGACGGTCAGGCCATCGGTGTAGGCGCAGGCCAGCAGTCCAGAATCCATTGCACCAGACTTGCCGGTTCCAAGGCGGATACCTGGTTCCTCCGTCAGCACGAAAAGGTTCTGAATCTGCCTTTCAAAGCAGATATCGGCAGACCCGATCGCGACAATGTAATTGACGGCTATATCAATAAAAACGAAGAAGACGTTTGCGCTGACGGTATTTGGCAGAAGTACTTTACCACACAGCCCGAGCCCTTGACCCAGGAAGAGATTTCTTCTTACCTTTCGGGCATTTCCGGCGTTTCCTGCGGCTCCGATGCCTTCTTCCCCTTTGATGACAACATTGAAAGAGCCCACAGAAGCGGTGTTATCTATATTGCTGAACCCGGCGGTTCCATTCGCGACGACGTTGTCATCTCCCGTTGTGATAAATACGGTATGGTCCTTGCCTTTACCGGCATGCGCCTGTTCCACCACTGATTGGAGGATAAAATGAAATTAATGGTTGTTGGCGGTGGCGGTAGAGAACATGCCATCATCAAAAAACTGAAAATGAATCCCGGCGTAACGGAGATCTTTGCTTTACCCGGCAATGCAGGTATGGAGAAAGATGCCACATGCGTATCCATCGGCGCAAAGGATATCCCTGCTATCGTGGATTTTGCCGTTGCAAATAAAATTGATTACGCAGTTGTTGCACCTGACGATCCCTTGGTTCTCGGTGCCGTTGACGCCCTGGAAGAAAAGGGAATTCCTTGCTTCGGTCCTAAAGCCTTGGCGGCCATCATTGAAGGAAGCAAAGTTTTCTCTAAAAACTTAATGAAAAAGTACGGTATTCCTACCGCACAGTACGAAGTATTTACCGATATGGAAGAAGCGCTTTCCTATCTGGAAACCGCTCCTATTCCTACCGTTATCAAGGCGGACGGTCTTGCTCTCGGAAAAGGCGTTATCATTGCTCAGACCAGAGAGGAAGCAAAGGAAGCTGTTTTATCCATGATGTCGGATAAAGTGTTCGGTAAGAGTGGCGACCAGATCGTTATTGAAGAATTTTTGACCGGTCCGGAAGTTTCTGTTCTGGCCTTTACAGACGGAAAGACCTTGGTACCTATGGTTTCTTCTATGGACCATAAGAGAGCAGGGGACGGTGATACGGGTCTGAATACCGGCGGTATGGGCACTATCGCTCCCAATCCTTGTTACACCGAGGAAATTGCAAAAGAGTGTATGGATTCCATCTTCCTTCCCACCATTGATGCAATGAATAAAGAGGGAAGAACCTTCAAGGGCTGTCTGTACTTTGGTCTGATGCTCACGCCCACAGGTCCCAAGGTAATTGAATATAACTGCCGTTTCGGTGATCCCGAAACCCAGGTCGTTCTTCCTTTACTGGAAAGCGATCTTTTGACTGTGATGCAGTCTGTGACAAACGGTACTCTGGCAGAGACTGAAGTTCGTTTTAAGAAAGAAAATGCTTGCTGTGTCATTATGGCATCAAACGGCTATCCCACTTCTTATGATAAGGGCTTTGAAATTACTATTCCTGAAGAAATTGAGGATAGTGTTTATGTAGCCGGTGCCGCTAAAAAGGATGATAAGCTTGTTACAAATGGCGGTAGAGTTTTGGGTGTTACTGCACTTTCCGAAACCCTTGAAGAAGCCATTGAAAAGTCCTATGCTATGGTAGAAAAGATTCACTTTGATAACGCTTTTTACCGCCGGGATATCGGTCAGAAAGCATTAAAGCAAAAGAGGTAAATATGGTATATAGAGTATTTGTTGAAAAGAAAAAGGAACTGGCTCACGAGGCAAAAGCACTTCTTTCCGACGTGCGCACCCTCCTGGGCATTGAAAATTTAGAGAATGTTCGTATTTTCAACCGTTATGATGCAGAGAACATTTCCGAAGAACTGTTCGGGTATGCAAAGAAAACGGTATTTTCCGAACCTCAGCTGGACGTTCTTTATGATGAACTGGATCTTGCCGGCGATACTGTTTTTGGTGTAGAATTTCTGCCCGGTCAGTTTGACCAGAGAGCGGATTCTGCCGCCCAGTGTATCCAGATCATTTCTCAGGGCGACCGCCCCTTGATCCGTACTGCCAAGATCTACGCGCTGTCCGGAAATCTTTCCGAAGCTGAGATTGCAGAGATCAAAAAGTACGTAATCAACCCCGTAGAAGCAAGAGAAGCTTCTTTGGAGAAGCCCGAAACTCTGCAGGTTCAGTATGAGATTCCTACCAGCGTTAAGACCCTTACCGGCTTTATTTCTCTTGACAGAGCCGGTCTTGAGGCTTTTGTAAAGAATTACGGCCTTGCAATGGATGCGGATGATATTGCTTTCTGCCAGAAATATTTTATTTCCGAAAAGAGAGATCCTACCATCACCGAGATCCGTATGATCGATACCTATTGGTCCGATCACTGCCGTCATACCACCTTCCAGACCATTATTGATTCCGTTCAGTTTGAAGATAAGCTTCTTCAGAAAACTTATGAAGAGTACCTTTCTGTCCGCAAAGAACTGAATCGCGAACATAAGCCCATTTGTCTGATGGATCTTGCTACCGTTGCGGTAAAATACCTTCGCAAAAACGGTAAGCTGGATAAACTGGACGAATCTGAAGAGATCAATGCTTGTACTGTAAAGATCGAGATCGAAGCAGACGGTAAGAAAGAACCCTGGCTTCTTCTCTTTAAAAATGAAACCCATAACCATCCCACCGAAATCGAACCCTTCGGCGGTGCTGCTACCTGTATCGGCGGTGCTATTCGTGACCCCCTTTCCGGCAGAGCATACGTTTACGGCGCAATGCGTGTAACCGGTGCGGCTGATCCCTTAAAGCCCGTAAAAGATACGATTAAGGGAAAACTGCCCCAGCGTAAGATCGTTACCACTGCGGCAGCCGGATATTCTTCCTACGGTAACCAGATCGGTCTTGCTACCGGTATCGTTGATGAGATCTACCATCCCGGCTACGCGGCAAAGCGTATGGAGATCGGCGCTGTTGTAGCGGCTGCTCCTGCAGAAAACGTACGTAGAGAAGTACCCAGCCCCGGTGATATCGTTGTTCTTCTCGGCGGCAGTACCGGTCGCGACGGTATCGGCGGTGCCACCGGTTCTTCCAAGGCACACGACTCCCATTCCGTAGAAACCTGCGGCGCAGAAGTGCAGAAGGGTAATGCTCCCGAAGAAAGAAAACTGCAGAGATTGTTCCGCAATCCCAAGGCAACTCGCATGATCAAGCGTTGTAACGACTTCGGTGCCGGCGGTGTATCCGTTGCCATCGGTGAACTGGCTGACGGTCTTAAAATTAACTTAAATGCCGTTCCCAAGAAGTACGAAGGTCTTGACGGAACCGAACTTGCCATCAGCGAATCCCAGGAAAGAATGGCAGTTGTTATTGAAAAAGAAAACGTTGAAGGCTTCCTTGCTCTTGCAGCAGAGGAAAATCTGCAGGCAGTTCCCGTTGCAGAAGTAACCGAGGAAAAACGCCTTGTGATGCACTGGAATGATAAGAAGATCGTTGATATCAGCAGAGAATTCTTAAATTCCAACGGTGCAGAAAAGCATATTGATATTACCCCTGCAAAGGGCGTACTTTCCCACAAGGAAATTACCGGTACCTTTAAAGAAAATTATCTCCGTTTGGCAGATGACTTAAATATCTGTTCCAAGCGCGGCCTTTCCGAGCGCTTTGACTCTACCATCGGTGCCGGCACCGTTCTGATGCCCTTTGGCGGTAAAAGACAGAAAACTCCCATCCAGGCAATGGTACAGAAGGTTTCCGTTGAAAAGAAGGATACCGACGATTGTTCCTTTATGTCCTGGGGCTACAATCCCTTTATTATGGAACAGAGTCCCTACCACGGTGCATATCTTGCAGTAGTGGAATCCGTATCCAAATTGATTGCCAGCGGCGCCTCCTTTGAGGACGTTTATCTGACCTTCCAGGAATATTTTGAACATCCCAGAAAAGACGGTAAGCGTTGGGGCAAACCCTTGGCAGCCCTTCTTGGTGCTTTCAAGGCACAGCTGGAACTTGGTATCGGTTCTATCGGCGGTAAAGACTCTATGAGCGGATCTTTTGAAGATCTGGACGTTCCGCCCACTCTGGTTTCCTTTGCCGTTACCACCGGTAAGACCTACGAGGTGGTTTCTCCCGAATTTAAGAAGGCAGGAAACAAAGTTGTTCTCATTGCCCCCGAATATGATGAAAACGGTCTTCCTACTACCAAATCTCTTCTTGATGCTTTTGGTACTGTAACCGCACTTTTGAGAGAAAAGAAAGCAGTTTCTGCTTATACTCCCGGTCTGGGCGGCGTTGCAGAAGCAGTTCTGAAAATGGCGCTGGGTAACGGATTCGGTTTTGCATTTGATAAAGCCCTTTCTCTTCAGACCATTTTCGGCTACAATTATGGCGCATTCCTTCTGGAAGTTCTCCCCGAAGTAGAAGTGGGAACGACCATTGGTACTGTTCTTTCCGAAAAGAACTTTACCTTCGGCGGCGAGACTCTTTCTCTTTGCGAGATCGAGAAGGTTTACGAGGATAAGCTTGAGAGCGTTTATAACTGCAACATTCCCGACAGTACCGCTCCCATGGAAAACTTCTCCTACAAGGCCACTTCTTGGCCCAAACCCGCAGTTTTGTGTGCAAAGCCCAAGGTGCTCATTCCTGCATTCCCCGGAACCAACTGTGAATTTGACTCTGCCAAAGCCGTTCGTGCGGCCGGCGCAGAAGCGGAGATCTTTGTCATCAATAACCGCAGTGCAGAAGGCATCCAGAGAAGCGTAGAAACCTTTGCCGAAAAGATCAAATCCAGCCAGATGATCTTCATTCCCGGCGGATTCTCCGGCGGTGACGAACCCGACGGAAGCGGTAAGTTTATTACTGCCTTCTTCCGTAATGCGGCTATCAAAGAAGGCGTAACCAGTCTTCTGGAGGAAAGAGACGGACTTATGTGCGGTATCTGTAACGGATTCCAGGCACTTATTAAACTTGGTCTTGTACCTTACGGTAAGATCATTGACACCGATGAAAACTGTCCTACTTTGACCTTTAATACCATTTCCCGTCACCAGTCCAAGATCGTACGCACCCGTATCGCATCTAATAAATCTCCCTGGCTGTCTCTGACCCAGGTAGGCGATGTATACAACGTGCCGATCTCCCACGGCGAAGGAAGATTTTTGGCTTCTGAAGAGCTCATTAAGAAATTGAGTGAAAACGGCCAGATCGCTACCCAGTACGTTGATTTTGATGACAATGCCACCGGCAACGTTCATTTCAACCCCAATGATTCTATGTACGCCATTGAAGGTATCACTTCTCCCGACGGCAGAGTATTTGGTAAGATGGGCCATAGTGAACGAATTGGTAAAGGCCTTTATGCAAACGTGCCCGGTAATTACGATATCCGTATGTTTGAAGCGGCCGTTCGCTACTTTAAATCCTAGGAGGAATGAAAATGTCCTATAAGTCTGATATTGAAATCGCACAGGAATGTGTGATGCAGCCCATTTCCGAAATTGCCAAAAAAGCTCACGTTGACGAAGAGTATTTGGAACTTTACGGAAAGTATAAGGCAAAAATTGATCCCAAACTTTTAAGAGATACCGACCGTTCCGACGGAAAACTGGTTTTGGTAACCGCTATTACTCCTACCGCGGCCGGTGAAGGAAAAACTACCACTACTATCGGCCTTGCCGACGGACTTCAGAAGATCGGCAAAGAAGTCGCAGTAGCGCTCCGTGAGCCCTCTCTGGGCCCGGTATTCGGTGTAAAGGGCGGTGCCGCCGGCGGCGGATACGCCCAGGTCGTTCCTATGGAGGATATCAACCTGCATTTTACCGGCGACTGTCACGCCATCGGTGCGGCTAACAACCTTCTTGCGGCCATGCTGGATAACCACATTCAGCAGGGCAATGCCCTTGGCATTGACGTTCGTAAGATCACCTGCAAACGCTGTGTGGATATGAATGACCGTCAGCTTCGCTTAATTGTGGACGGTATGGGCGGCAAGGTAAACGGTGTACCCAGAGAAGACGGATTTGAAATTACCGTTGCCAGTGAAATTATGGCGATCTTCTGCCTGGCAAACTCTATTACCGACTTAAAAGAGCGTCTTTCCAAGATCATCGTTGGTTATACCTACGACGATAAGCCTGTTACTGCAGGTGACCTGAAGGCCGTTGGTGCTATGGCGGCACTGCTCAAAGACGCCATCAAACCCAACCTTGTTCAGACTCTGGAAGGCACTCCCGCGTTTGTACACGGCGGTCCTTTTGCAAATATCGCTCACGGCTGTAACTCCGTTATGGCAACAAAACTTGCTCTTAAGATGGGTGATTACGCCATTACCGAGGCAGGCTTCGGCGCCGATCTCGGCGCTGAAAAATTCCTCGTTATCAAGTGCCGCATGGCAGGCCTTGAGCCCAGCGCAGTTGTAGTAGTTGCTACCGTTCGTGCTCTGAAGATGCACGGTGGCAGAGCCAAGACAGAACTTGCTACCGAAGACATTCCCGCTCTGGAGAAGGGAATTCCCAATCTCCTCCGTCACGTTTCCAATATTAAAAACGTATTTAAGCTTCCTTGCGTGGTGGCAGTGAACCGTTTCCCCACAGATACCGATGCAGAAATTGAATTTATTATCGAAAAATGCAGAGAGCTCGGTGTTAATACCGTTTTGTCCAACGTTTGGGCAGAAGGCGGCGAAGGCGGTGTAGAACTTGCCAAAGAAGTCGTTCGTCTTTGCGAAGAGGAAAAAGGCGACTTTACCTTCTCCTACGATCTTAATGGTTCTATCAAAGAAAAGATCGAGACCATCGTGAAGAAGGTCTACGGCGGAAATGGCATCAGCGTTACACCCGCAGCAGAAAAACAGATCCAGCAGCTTACCGCTCTTGGTTTTGATAAGCTTCCTATCTGTATGGCAAAGACCCAGTATAGTTTTTCCGACGTTCCCACAAAACTGGGCGCTCCGGAAGACTTTACCGTTACCATTAAGAACGTGAAGGTTTCTGCCGGCGCAGGATTTATCGTTGTTATGACCGGCGATATTATGACCATGCCCGGACTTCCCAAAGTTCCCGCAGCGGAAAGAATCGATATTGACGAAGACGGTAAAATTACCGGACTGTTCTAAAAATGAAATGGCGCACCGATCGGTGCGCCATTTTCTTATGAAAAAAGTCTTTTTTTGATAAAAAACTTGACAAATAAAAATAAGGGAGATATAATACAAGAAAGGCTGTGATGAAGACGGCTTCGGTAAGGTCTAAGCAGAGAGTCGGTGGCAGGTGTAAACCGATTAGATGTTCCGAAATAGCCCATCCCTTCTGAGCTGAAGTTTTGAAAAGCAATGAGTAGATTCTTCCGTTATGGCTGCGTAAATGCATACGGGTTGTTAGACCCTGAGTGGCAGATTTTCTGCAATTTGAGTGGTACCGCGAGTAAATTGATTTTACCCGTCTCAAAGATCAATTCTTTGAGGCGTATTTTTATTTTTGAAAGGAGGAAAAATCATGTCCTTAAATCAAGAGAATAAGTTAAACGAGGTTGCACTGCGAATTCGCGAAATGCGTGAGATTTTCGGTTTTAGCGAAACTGAAATGGCAAAGCGTACCGGAGTGGATGCAGACCTCTATATTCAGTATGAAAACGGTGAACTTGATTTCCCTTTTTCTTTCCTTCATAAATGTTCTTTGGAGTTTGGTATTGGTATTACGGATCTCCTGGAAGGTAAGAGCGCTCATTTGACCTCTTACACCGTTACCAGAAAGGGACAGGGGCAGGTTACCGCCGTGGAAGACGGTATCACCATCCAAAACCTTGCTCCTAAATTCCGCAAAAAAATCGCAGAGCCCCATTGGGTTCATTATCAGTTCGATCCCAGTCAGCAGAATAAGCCGATTCATCTGGCTACCCATAGCGGCCAGGAATTTGACCTTGTAATCAGTGGTAAACTGAAGGTGCAAGTAGGGGAGCATATCGAGATCCTTTCCGAAGGTGACAGCATTTATTACGATAGTTCTACCCCACACGGTATGATCGCTGTTGACGGCCAGGATTGCGTATTTTGCGCAGTGGTATTGCCCGGCGAAGACACCAAAGAAGAAGTAATCCGCGAAAGCCTTGTGAAGGCAAAGCGTTCCGATTCTCTCATTTGTGAGAAATTTATCGAAACCACGGAAACGGAAACCGGGGCACTTGAAAGCATCAAGTTTAAAAATACCGAGACCTTTAACTTCGGCTTTGATATTGTGGATGAGATCGCAGAGAAATATCCCGATAAGCTTGCGATGCTTCATCTGGATAAAAATAAGACCGAGCGTCGCTTTACCTTTAAGGATATCAAGCAGTATTCTAACCAGTGCGCCAATTACTTTGCTTCTCTCGGTATTGGCCGCGGTGATCGGGTAATGCTGGTTTTAAAGCGCCATTACCAGTTCTGGTTTGCTATGATCGCCCTTCATAAGATCGGCGCAGTTGCAATCCCTGCCACCAATCAGCTGAAACAGCACGATTTTGAGTATCGCTTTGATGCTGCCGGCGTATCTGCCATCGTTTGTACTTCTGACGGAGATGTAGCCGATATCGCAGAAAAAGCGGCAGAAAAGTACCCCAGCGTTAAAAATAAGATCATTGTAGGCGAGTCCAAGGAAGGCTGGCACAATTTCGATGAAGATTTCAAATTCTTCTCCCGCAAATTCGTTCGCCCCGAAAACGCTTCTGCCGGTGACGAACTTGCTTTGATGTTCTTTACTTCCGGTACTACCGGAAATCCCAAAATGGCCGCCCATAAACACACCTACGCTTTGGGTCACTTCGTTACCGCAAAGTATTGGCATTGCTGTGAGCGGGACGGTCTTCACCTGACCATTTCCGATACCGGTTGGGGCAAATCTCTCTGGGGTAAACTTTACGGTCAGTGGCTTTGCGAAGGCGCAGTCTTTGTTTACGATTTTGACCGCTTTGATGAAAACGATATTCTGCCTTTGTTTGCAAAGTATAATATCACCACCTTCTGTGCTCCTCCCACCATGCTTCGTATGTTGATCCGGGGAGATCTCTCAAAGTATGATCTTTCTTCCATCCATCATATGACCACCGCCGGAGAAGCGCTGAATCCCGAAGTTCATAAACTGTTTTATGAAGCAACCGGCCTAGAGATCATGGAAGGCTTCGGTCAGACCGAAACCACCCTTGCCATTGCAAATCTTTCCGGTACCAAGCCCAAGATCGGCTCTATGGGTAAGGCTTCTCCCCAGTTTGATATTGATATCGTGGATCCCGACGGCAACAGCCTTCCTGCCGGTGAGACCGGTGAGATCGTGATCCGCACGGATAAATCCATCCCATGCGGTCTCTTCAAAGGTTATTACAGAGATGAAGAGAAGACTGCAGACGCTTGGTATGACAATGCTTATCATACGGGCGATACCGCTTGGCGCGATGAGGACGGATATTTCTGGTACGTTTCCCGTGTGGACGACGTGATCAAATCCTCCGGATACCGCATTGGACCTTTTGAGATCGAAAGCGTTATTATGGAGCTTCCTTACGTAGTGGAATGCGGTGTATCCGCCGTCCCCGACGAAGTGCGCGGTCAGGCGGTTAAGGCCAGCATCGTGCTGGTGAAGGGAACTGAGCCCACCGAGGAACTGAAGAAGGAAATCCAGAATTACGTAAAATCTCACACGGCTCCTTATAAGTATCCCCGTGTGGTAGAATTCCGCGATGAATTGCCTAAAACCATCAGCGGGAAAATTCAAAGAAATCGTCTATAATCCTTGAATTTATCTCAATAAATTACTTGACAGACGTTTTCTGCGGTGCTATAATATTTATGTTAAAGGCGTTGAAGAAGAGAGATAGTTTTTCAAGTCCTACAGAGAAGTGGCGGTTGGTGCAAGCCACAAGGAATTTGAACTGTATTTGTAGCTTCTGAGCCGGGAGGAAGAAACCTTTTTGGAAGTAGAACCTCTCCGTGATGACTGCGTTAATTGTCTACGGGTTGTTTGACCTTGAGCGGCAGATTTTCTGCAATTTGAGTGGTACCGCGGGTGTTACGAATTATCGCACTCGTCTCAAAGTAATTGACTTTTGGGACGGGTGCTTTTATTGTCCCGGATATGGAGCGATTATGAACAAAATGAACGGTCTGGAACTGAAGATCCAGGAAATGGCGGCGCGTATTCGCGAACTCCGTCAGATACAGAATCTAACTCCTGAGGAAATGGCAGTGAAAACTGACGTTTCGGTACAGGAGTATCTGGATTGCGAAAACGGAAAAAGCGATCTAAACTTCGCTTTTATCTACCGTTGCGCCCAGGCACTGAATATTAACGTTACGGATATTATCGAGGGTCATAGCCCCAATCTGAAGTCTTATACCGTTTCTCGCCGCGGCGCAGAACCGGAAATCGCCGATGCACACGGTATGACCTACTATAATATGGCCTATGCATTCCGTAATAAGATCGCTGAACCTCTGTTCGTTCAGGTGCGTTTCGATGCCCAGGCACAAAACCGCCCCATCGAGCTGACGACTCACGCCGGCCAGGAATGTGACATCGTTGTTGAAGGTCACCTTCTGGTACAGGTTGGGGAACACCAGGAAATTTTGGGACCCGGCGATAGTATTTATTACGACAGCTCCGCTCCCCACGGTATGATCGCCGTTCAGGGAAAAGACTGTTCCTTCTACGCTATTGTATTAAACCCCACCGGTGCACCCATTCAGGAACTTGTTCACCAGAGCGTGATCGAGTCCAAAAAGCGTGGTGTGAAGGATACCAAGGAGCGTATCTACCACAAATTTATTGATACGGTTGAAAACGAAAAAGGTACCCCCACTTCCATTACCTTTAAAAACACAGAAAAATTCAATTTTGCTTTTGACCTGATTGATGAACTGGCAAAGCGTGATCCGGAAAAACTTGCAATGCTCCATATTGCAAAGGATTTCACCGAAAGACGGTTCACCTTCAAGGATATGAAAAAGTACTCGAACCAGTGCGCCAACTACTTTAAGTCATTGGGAATTAAAAAAGGCGACCGCGTGATGCTGATCTTGAAGCGTCACTATCAGTTCTGGTTTGCAATGCTCGGTCTGAATAAACTGGGGGCCATTGCCATTCCTGCACCCAATCAGCTTCTGGAGCACGACCTTGATTACCGTTTCGGCGCAGCCGGAGTAAAGGGTATTATCTGTACGGCTGACGGTGAGGTTGCCGAAAACGTAGAAAAAGCGGCTGCAAATCATCCCGACCTATCCATAAAGCTTCTGGTAAACGGAAAGAGAGAAGGATGGAGATCCTTTGACGAGGAATATCCTCTTTACAGTTCTCACTTTGACCGTACTGAAGATTCTCCCTGCGGTGATGATATGCTTTTGATGTTCTTCACCTCCGGAACCTCCGGTTATCCTAAAATCGCGGCTCATAATCATAAATATCCTTTGGGCCATTTCCACACTGCTAAATACTGGCACTGTGTAGAGCCGGATGGCCTGCACTTTACCATTTCCGACACCGGCTGGGCCAAGTCCATGTGGGGCAAAATGTACGGCCAGTGGCTCTGCGAAGCAGCGATCTTTGTATATGACTTTGACCGTTTTGACGCTTCCCAGATCCTTCCCATGTTTGCAAAGCATCATATTACCACCTTCTGCGCACCTCCTACCATGCTTCGTATGATGGTAAAGCAGGACATTTCCAAATACGATCTGTCCTCCGTATCTCATATGACCACTGCCGGCGAAGCGCTGAACCCCGAGGTTTATCGCCAATTTGAAAAGGCCACCGGCCTTCAGATCCTGGAAGGCTTTGGCCAGACTGAAAGCACCATGATCATCGGCAATATGATCGGTGCATCTCACAAGATCGGTTCTATGGGTAAGCCCGCTCCCATTTACGACGTTGAACTTTTGGACCGCGACGGCAATCCTGCCGCAACCGGTGAACCGGGTGAGGTTGTTATTAGTCTGAAAAACGGCGCTCCCTGCGGTCTGTTTACCGGCTATTATAACAGCGAAGAACTGACGAATGAAGCCATTCACGACGGTTATTATCACACAGGCGACCTTGCCTGGCGCGATGAAGACGGTTTCTTCTGGTACGTTGGCCGTGCGGATGACGTAATTAAATCTTCCGGTTACCGCATCGGACCCTTTGAAATTGAAAGCGTTATTATGGAGCTTCCTTACGTTTTGGAATGTGGCGTTTCTGCCGCTCCGGATGAGGTGAGAGGCCAGATCGTAAAAGCCAGCATTGTACTGGTGAAGGGAACAGTGCCTACCGAAGAACTAAAGAAAGAAATTCAGGATTACGTAAAAGAGCATACCGCTCCTTACAAGTATCCCCGTCTTGTAGTATTCCGCGACGAACTGCCTAAAACAGTAAGCGGTAAAATTCAGAGAAACAAGCTGTAAAGCGAATTTAATATAAGGAGATTTGTTATGAAGTATCCTATCACAATCACCAAAGTTGCTACTCCGAAGGAAAAACCGGTTGATGAATCCAAACTCGGCTTCGGCAAGATTTTTACCGGCCATATGTTTATGATGGATTACAATACCGAGAAGGGATGGCACGATGCCAGAATCGTTCCTTTCGGCCCGATTCCGCTCCATCCCGCTTCTACCGTATTCCATTACGGCGTAGAAATTTTTGAAGGTATGAAAGCATACCGCACCACCAGTGGTGACATTTGTATGTTCCGTCCCATGGAAAATATCAAGCGTCTCAATAACAGTGCAGAGCGCCTTTGCCTTCCCGAACTGGACGAAGAAGGCTGTCTTGAAATTTTGAAGACCCTTGTTGAACTGGAAAAGGATTGGGTTCCTCACGCTGAGGGCACCAGCCTTTATATCCGTCCTTATATGTACGGAAACGATCCTCACCTTGGCGTTCATGCAGTAAAAAATGCTACCTTCGTAATCATCTGCTCTCCCGTAGGTGCTTATTATGCAGAAGGCATTAACCCCGTTAAGATCGCCATTGAATCCCAGGACGTACGTGCTGTCAGAGGCGGTACCGGATATGCTAAGTGCGGCGGTAACTACGCGGCAAGCCTTAGAGCCGGTATGAGAGCTGAAAAGCAGGGTTACACCCAGGTTCTTTGGCTGGACGGCGTTGAAAGAAAGTACATTGAAGAAGTTGGCGCTATGAACGTTATGTTCAAGATCGACGGCAAGATCATTACCCCCGAACTGACCGGCTCCGTTCTTCCCGGTATTACCAGAAAGAGCTGTATCGAGCTTCTCAGAAACTGGGGCTATACCGTTGAAGAAAGACGCATTTCCGTTGACGAACTGTTTGAAGCAGCCGCAAACGGAAAATTGGAAGAAGCATGGGGCACCGGAACTGCCGCAGTAGTTTCTCCCATCGGACAGCTTTTCTATATGGATAAAGAATATACCGTATGTAATAATCAGATCGGTCCTGTAACCCAGAAACTCTATGACAACCTGACCGGCATCCAGTGGGGCAAGGTAGAAGACGTAAACGGCTGGATCTGCAAGGTTTGCAATGGCTAAAAGACTTGTCATTCTTGCCGGGCATTACGGTAGCGGCAAAACCAATATTGCCGTGAATTTTGCCTTTTCTTTGAAAAACGAAGGTAAGAATGTTACCGTTTGCGATCTGGATATCGTAAATCCCTATTTCCGTACCAAGGACAGTGCAGAAGATTTTGAAAAGGCCGGCATTGGCCTGATCTCTTCCAAATACGCCAATACCAACGTGGATATTCCTTCTCTCCCGCAGGAAATGTATTCCGTGCTGGACGATAAAGAAACAAATTTCGTTTTAGATATCGGCGGAGACGACAGAGGTGCTCTGGCACTGGGAAGACTTGCTCCCGGAATTTTAGAAGAAAATTCTTACGAAATGTTACTGGTTACCAATTTCTTCCGCCCTTTAACCAGAGATACCCAATCTTTGAAGGAAGTGATGAAGGAAATGGAAACTGCTTCCGGAATTCG
>JAZNRO010000090.1:0-17151 GCA_045590715.1 Eubacteriales bacterium
CCGTGCCAAACGGCACAGCTATACTGGGGCGTTACCCCCACAAACCAGTTACCGTCTTTGTCTTCACCGGTACCGGTCTTACCGAGAAGTTCCACTTCATCGGAAAACCAAGCTTTTTCACCGGTGCCGCCTACGGCTACCACCTGGGTCAAAAGCCGGTTCATCATATAAGCGGTGTCTTCCCGGATCACTTGTTTGCCTTTGACATCTCTTTCATAATACAGACTTTCATCGACCGTTTTTATGGACGAGATAAGGCCCGGTTTGGTATAAACGCCCTTTTGAGAAAAGATGCGGTAGAATCCTGCCATCTCCAAAGGGGTTACGCCTCCGTGAAGATATCCCATACCAATATTACCCAGGATCTCCTCTTCCCCTTCGATGGTCATTTTATTCTCTTCGTAGGTAAGATCCATACCGAAGGAGTCTTTCAAAAACTTTAAAGAGTTTTTCACGCCAAGCTGATCCAGTGTGTAAATAGCGGCCGTATTCAGACTTTGCTTTACACATTCCACCATGGTCGTACTCTTTCGGGTATAACCGGTACTGGGGTTTGTGGGCCAGTCTTTCATTTTTCCGTCTTCCCCGATGACCTGCTTAAAGGGTTGATCGATGATATTGGTAGACCAGGAGATCAGTCCCTTATCCATACTGGGGGCATATACGGATAAAGGCTTAAAGGAAGATGCCGGCGCGTGAGGGATCAAGGCATAATTTTCTTCCCCACCGCTATAGACGGCGCAGACCATTCCTTCTTCGTTCAATATAGAACAGCCGAATGGAAGACCGCTTTCCTTATAATTCTGATAAACGGTATCAATAGCGGTCATTGCCACCGGGTCAAGAGCGGTTTTCAAAACAAATTCCTGCTGGAAAAGAAATTTTTCCGCTTTTTCTCGGCTTAAATGTTCTTTTTCCGTTACGATCTGTACCGCTTCTTCCAGTGCAAGAAGAACAAAATCGTAATATCTCTCATCAGAAAGACTTTTTTTGGAAAAGTTCATTTTGGATACCGAGGCGATTTCCTGCCCTTTGGCATCCAAAAGAGTAACGGATTTTTTAGGAGTGCAGGAAGAGAAGCTAAATATCAGAGAGGTCAAAAGTATAAGAGATAAAATCCTTTTCATATCATCTCTCCTCCCCTAAAACTGCGTCCACGTCCTTCTGAAGGCTTTCCGTAAAGAACAGGTGAGGTTGTTTATCTACCTTTGAGCCAAGATAGCTTACTTTTTCTTGTTGCTCTTCCATGACGCCAATCAAAGCAAGAAGCTCTTTCCGGCAATACTCTGCGCTGGCAGTGTCCCCGGCATTGCGATAAAGCTTAATGCCGTTTACCAGCATACTGCCGTATTCCCGGTACTCTGCGTGAGAGAAGGGCGCGACCTTTAGGCACTTGGTCTTATACTCGATGACCTTGGCAAAATCCCCTTTTTGATAAGCGGCTCTTGCCTTGGCGCTATAGGTAACGGCAACAAAGGAATTGCGCTTTAAGATCCGGTCGGCAATTTCCTCTGCTTCTGCAGGAGAATCCGTTTCCTTCATAAGTTCAATATCGGTGATGGTATTGGGATAGACGGCATTTGCCGCTTCGTTTAATTCAAAACGAATAAGAGCCTGGGCCGTTCCCATATACAGGCACAGGGCGATAGAAACGATAGCCGCGGTACCAAAAAAGATTTTGCTCTTTTTAAACTGAATCTCTTTTCCTCTTCCGGGATTTAAGAACAGAAGAAGTATCATGAAGATAGCCACGTACTGCAGGTCAAAATCAAAAGCGCAGTGGCAAAGAAGGGTCACAAGAACCAGTTTGTAACGGAAAGATACTTTTTTGTTAAAAAGCGTTTTTCCGATCACTGCTACAAAGAAGCCAAAAGGAACAACACCCACGTCAAGAAGCATCTGCAGAAAATCATTATGCAGAAACATTACCGAATAAACACCGGTCTGAATGCTTTGCTGGATAAAATAGTATCCCATATAGCCAATGCCAAGGGGATTTTTCAATACTACCGGCAAGGCATCCTGGGCGTAAAGCAGACGGCCTACGAAGGTGCTCTGATTTAAAGTAATGCGAACAAACCGATACAAAACGTCAAATCGATCGGTAACAAGGCAATACAGAAGCACCAAAAGGGCCGCCAGACCCATAAGGATCAAAGTAACGCGGCGCACCGTCTTATTTCGATGGAAAACCAGGGCCGCTACGTTGGAAAGGGCCGCCAAAATGAAGACCGTACGGCTCCCGGTATAAAGAATACCGAAAAGCAAAATAAAAATACAAACGTAATCCCAAAAAAGGGGTTTTTCTTTCGTAAGGAGCAGAAGCTCTGCCACAAGAAGAAGACAGGCAAAGGTGTTAGGGTACTGGACAAAGCCGCTCAGTCTTCCGGCTACGGCAAAATAAGGCTGAAGGACAGGGATCTGCATCAGACCGATAGAAATGAGAGTCATCACCGCTACCAGATAAGGCAAGCGAGAAAGGATCTCCTCTCCTCTTCCCTCCTCTTGCATCAAAAGAAGCAGAAACAACGGCAAGGGCAGAAATTTAAAAAAACCGAAAATGGCAGTACCGGAATCAATGGCCCACAAGGACGAAAGCGCATACCAGGAAACCAGAACCAGGGTGAAAATAAAGGTTAGATCCCAATGAATGAGGAGTTTTCCTTTCTTGCGGGAAATGAGAAAAAGACGAAGGAGAAGAGCAACAGAAAGAGCACAGGATAAATACACGTGAAAGATCCCTACGAAAAACAGCGCCCCATAGAGCGTCCATTCCGCAAAGGATATCCCTTTCAGCCCTTTCATAAGATCTGTCATAACTCTCTCCCAAGCAGAATACCTCTTTTTTTGAAGGCAAATCTGCTATCAAAATTTACGTCTTCCGAGAACCTCTTTTCCCTCCCGATTTCGCCAGGGTAAAGCATGCCTCAATTTTATCATATATACACACTACCAGTATACCGCAATAAAAATATAAAGTCAAGGAAATTACCCCTTTTTTACCTATATAATATGCGCTTTTATTTTCCCGTTCTATTTTCCTTTTTCCCACACAAAAAAGCACTCGGAAAACAAACATTTCCGGGTGCTTTTTTCTTTGAAAATATTGATTTTATTCTTGTAAGATCCGAATGGCTTCCTGATACTTTTCCCTTCTTTTCAGGGCTTTTTCATCTACCTTATCAAGTCTTGTGATATCGGAATTGTGATTTAAATCCGCAAGCTTTACCGCCCGGGCAATAGGGTTTTCTTTGATGGCGCGAACGTAGTCCATATACTCCACTTTGGGGTCATGAGTAAGGAGGGCAAGAGCTTCTATCACTCTGTCGCCAAAGCCCATTTTGGAAATCTTTTTTAAGGTATATCGGGTATCCTCTGCCACGTCGTGAAGCAGAGCTACAATAACGGTTTCTTCCGTTTCCATTTGTTCTGCTAAATGGAAGGGGTGAAACACGTAAGGCATTCCGCTTTTATCTTTTTGATTTTTATGGGCCTTAAAGCAAAGCTTTAACGCTTTTTTCGTTTTCTCCGTATAGATCATACAACTCACCTCACTTTTATTATAACAGTCTCGTCAAGTAGTTTCTCCCCTCTTCTTGACAACGATGAGATTTTATGGTATCATAATGCCACAAAAGCTTTGGCTTATTTTGCAATAATGGATTGAATTTCCCCGGGGAAATTCTACCCATTTGCAGGATAGGCTTTTTTTGTTGCCTTCCTGACGATCGTTTAGGAGGAAAAACCATGTACTACTATTCCGACCCCACCGCCGCAAAGGCCCTGGGAAACATCAACCGCGAATTTACCCGCCTTGAAAAAAAGGCAAAACGCCTGCGCCGTCTTCTGGAGGAAGGCAAGATCACCCAAAAGGTGATCGAAAAGGAACAGGCAAACTACACCGGCATCTACCGGCACGTTCTCAATAACGTGCTAGCAGAAAACCACAAGTAGAAAAGGCGCAAAATCTCCCCGCCGAAATTGGCGGGGAGAACTTGTTTTCGGAGAAAAGATATGATATACTCATTGACGGATTTTGTAAAAAACGAGGTTTTTATGAAAAAGGCTTTTTCAAAAGGGATCGCAGACGGATTCCCCATTGGTCTGGGTTATTTATCCGTTTCTTTTGGCTTTGGCATTTTGGCGGCGAATTCAAACATTTCCGCTTTCTATGCCTGGCTCATTTCCGCTACCAATCTGACCTCTGCAGGTCAGGTAGCGGGAGTAGAGATCATCGCTTCTTGCGGCACTTTGATCGAAATGGCAATTACCCTTTTTATCATCAATTTGAGATATTCCCTGATGGGCTTTTCTCTAACCCAAAAGCTGGATGGCAGTTTCAGTACCGGCAAAAGGCTTCTCCTCTCCTTCGGCATTACCGACGAGATCTTTGCGGTAGCCGTTTCCCAAAAGGGTAAGATCTCTGCCTCTTATATGGCAGGTCTTATCGTTCTGCCCTTTTTAGGATGGACCGGCGGAACGCTATTGGGATCCATCGCAAGCCACCTGTTACCCGCATTTATCACCGGCGCTATGGGTATTTTGCTTTACGGAATGTTTATCGCTGTATTTGTTCCCCCGGCAAAAAAATTCAGACCCATCCTGTTTGCGGTCCTCATTTCCGCAGGAGTAAGCGTTATTTTAAAATATCTACTGCCCTTTATCAGCAGTGGCTTTGCTATTATTATCAGTGCCCTTGTAGGATCCTGCCTTTGCGCTCTTTTATTCCCGATTCATGAGGAGGAAGAAGTATGAGCCTTGTCCTTTATATTGCCGTGATGGCAGGGGTCACGTATCTGGTACGAATGATCCCCTTTACCTTGTTTCGAAAACAGATCAAATCAAAATTTATTAGAAGCACGCTCTTCTATCTCCCCTATGCGGTGCTCAGCGCAATGACCATTCCCGCTATTTTTTATTCCACGGGTAGCCTTCCCTCTGCAGTGGTGGGAACGGCAGTGGCCATCGCAGTAGCCTTTTTTGATAAGCCTCTTATCGTTGTGGCCATGGCCGCGGCCCTCTCTTCCTTGCTGACGGATCTTATCCTATAAAACAAGAAAACACCCTGCCTTTAGCGTGTTATCCTTCACGGAGAACACGCAGTCAAATCCGTCTTTGACGGGAGAAATCCACCGACGGCGGATGAAATCGCTTTGCGATGAAATCCTGCTTCGCAGGGTGATAAATTAGACGGATTTGATTTCATCCAGGGGCCTACCTTGGATTTCATCTGAACGAAGTGAAGATTTCATCGTTGCACGGCAACGATTTCATGAAAACGACAAAAAAGAGAGGACATTTCGGCTACAGAACCGATTTGTTCTCTCTTTCTGTTTGTTGTAAGAGCTTGGGCTTAGTCCATAAAATATTTGTCTTGACAAATGCGATGCTGGTTCTTAGTCCGATTTGAAAGAATTCTCAATTTTTCCGATAAGAACAACACCCATTCTCGGCAGGGTGTTTTTTTGCTTTATAAATCTAATTACTTTGATTCTTTGATAGTTGTCTGTGGTTCAGACAGCAAAAGAAGAAATTATTTATTCATGAATTTAACTGCTGTTCCGTACACAATCACCTCTGCAGCGCCCTGCATAACGGCAGAGGATGCATAGCGGATGTTAACAACCGCATCTGCACCTAATTCTTCTGCTTCCGCAACCATTCTTTTTGTTGCAAGTGCGCGTGCTTCATTCATCATTTCGTTGTAAGCTTTGAGTTCTCCACCAACCAGTGTTTTAAAACTCTGTGCGATGTCTTTGCCGATGTTCTTTGATTGAATCGTGCTTCCTTTTACCAACGAGAGAGTTTCCAATTCCTTGCCGCTGATAAAATCAGTATTTACTAATATCATCTTCTTCACCTTTCTTTATTTCATTTATTCTTTCTATACAGACATAAATCATAATCCCCGAAAAAACAAGCGGAATAACACCCAAAACATATTTCCAAAAACCGTCAAGTAGAGAAATCAAAACTCCGAAATACGCAATATAATACAGTGTCATAATGACTGTAATAATTATCGGGGCAATCATTTTCTTTTTATGAGAATTCAACTTTTGCACCACCATAAATTGATTTCAATTTATTATATCATATATTTGCCATAAACACAACACGTTCAATAAAAATCGCCCTGCCGAGTGTTCGGCAGGGCGATAAATTTTGTTTTATAAACCTAATTACTTAGATTCTTTGATAGCAGCCTGTGCTGCTATTAGCAAAAGTGGGAAATTAGAAAGTTATAAACCATCGTTATTTTCTTTCTTACAGTTAATAGGTTTGACATTAACGATGTGCTTATGTATCGCCTCGGATTAAGCCCATCATCAAATTGCCAATGGATAGCGAAAGATCCTCATACTTTCATAGCAGTTTTTGTGCAAGCGCATCTTGTCCGTGTGCTATGACCTGTATTCAAGATAATCGTTGCCGCAGCCTTACCACTTTTTGATTTTAAGTTAGTTTTACAATCCTAAGAAATAAAATGCAACAAACAGCACCAAAATAACTATAATTGTATAAATAGCAGCAGGGATAGCATTAATACGGATAATTTTACCCTCATGTCCTGCAGTACCTGCGGTAGCGCAGGCGGCCACCACGTTATTGACACAAATCATATTACCGATAGAGCCACCTATAGTGTTAGCGGCCACGATAATTGCGGTGTTAAGACCTAAGTTGTTAGCAGCCTGCTCTTGTAGGTTAGCAAACAGCGTAACCGCTACCGTATTGGAGCCCGAAATAAACGCACCCAGCACACCTATTATTGGAGAAATTATAATGTAAAGACTCTTACCGACCTTGGAAAGCGCCTCAGCCATATAGAAAATCATACTTTTCATTTCTCCCGTTGCTGCAACGTGGTTAGAACCTGAGTAACGCAAAATTTGTACCATAGCAAGACCGAACATCAAAGCAACTGCGGCACCGCTCACTTGCTTTAAGGA
Organism: Eubacteriales bacterium; assembly: GCA_045590715.1. Classification (GTDB taxonomy): domain Bacteria; phylum Bacillota; class Clostridia; order Oscillospirales; family SIG627; genus RGIG5579. The sequence goes on from JAZNRO010000090.1 coordinate 6,954, forward strand.
TGCACTCCAAGCCGAAGCCACATCCTGCCGTCTCATTTTGTGTAGCAAAATAGTAATGAGCGCCACGAAAATAAACACCGCACCTGGAACATATGCCCACTTTAATGTAAAGGCTGTGTTTTCCACGCCGAACAGGTTGCCGCTTTTAATCACAAAGATGCTTGAATCATCATTAAGCAGTCCTTTAATGCCAAGTGCGGGTATACGAGTGGCTACGAGCAATAAAGAGATGATAACATATGGGAACCACGCTTTTAAAAGCGACATATTAGAATCCTTGGGAGGTGCGAGCGGATGTGTGGCCTTCCAGTTTTCATCCCACTCCGACTCATTTCCAAAGTGCCATACGGTCTTGGGCGTGAGGAATTTATATTTAGCGGCAATAACGGTGATTACAAGTGCTATCAAAGCACCGAACAGGGACGGAAATTCGTGCCCAACAAATATATTCACCAGCACATAAGGCACAGCAAAGCAAACTCCTGCAAACAAGCAAAATGGAAGTGCTTGAAGTGCGGGTTTAATAGATTTTTCCTTGCTGAAAAATTTGCACATAATCGCATTGGCTATAAAGGGCAAGAAAATCATTACCACGGCATGTGGCAAAGCGGTCCATAGGGACATTTGTTGGATATATACCGCATCCAACACTTCTGTGCCCCCAAGACAGGCAATCGCCTGCTGTACGGGGGTTCCTATGGCACCGAAGGCAACGCAGGCACTATCACAAACAAGGGCTACCACCACCGCTGCTACAGGGGGAAAGCCAAGACTTATCATAAGCGGAGCCGCTAGTGCTGCAGGAGTACCAAAGCCCGCTGCCGCTTCAATAAAAGATACAAACAAAAAGCCGATAATTACCGCTTGTACACGGGCATCGGGACTGATAGAGCGAAAACCATTGTTTATAGCTACCATTCCGCCCGACATTTTTAGTGTGTTCATAACCAAAATTGCACCAAAAATAATAATCATCACTTCAATAGAGTTGAAAAAACCCGAAAACGAATAGGCAATAATGGATAAAACATCTACATTCCATATCATCAAACCGAGTACCACAGTAATAAGCCATGAGATAGGCATAACAATTTTTGCAGGCCAGTTAAATGCCGTCATTACCACTACGCAAAACACGATGGGAATAAAAGCTAATAACGCATACACAAGAGTATCCTCCAATATAATGTGCAATATTATAACTCACTAACAATTGCAATGGCTAAATCCTCACCGAGTTTTAATATTACCCCAAAAGTGTCAAACTTTTGGGGTAATATTAACAATTGTGCTCGGAGATTCGTTAAGAAATACTAACTGCTGATTAGCGCTGTTCGCGAATAGCAGCCTGGGCGGCGGCGAGGCGAGCGATCGGTACTCTGTAGGGAGAGCAGGAAACGTAGTCCAGGCCGATCTTGTGGCAGAATTCAACGGATACGGGGTCGCCGCCGTGTTCACCGCAGATACCGCAGTGGAGACTGGTGCGAGCCTTCTTACCCTTTTCAACTGCCATTTCCATCAGCATACCTACACCGTTCTGGTCAAGCTTTGCAAAGGGATCGTTTTCATAGATCTTGGTAGCGTAGTAAGCATCCAGGAACTTGCCGGCGTCGTCCCGGGAGAAACCGAAGGTCATCTGGGTCAGGTCATTGGTACCGAAGCAGAAGAATTCAGCTTCTTTTGCGATTTCATCAGCGGTCAGACAAGCTCTGGGAATTTCCATCATGGTACCAACTTCGTACTTCAGATCGGAGCCAGCGGCAACGATTTCAGCATCAGCGGTAGCAACCACGATATCTTTTACGAACTTCAATTCCTTCATTTCGCCGGTCAGGGGGATCATAATTTCGGGAACGATATTCCAGTCATTATGTCTTGCCTTAACAGCCAAAGCAGCCTTGATAACGGCCTTGGTCTGCATTACGGCGATTTCGGGATAGGTTACGGTCAGACGACAGCCACGGTGACCCATCATGGGGTTGAACTCGTGGAGAGAAGCGATGATGTCCTTAATGGTTTCAACGCTCTTGCCCTGAGCCTTTGCCAGAGCCGCGATATCAGCTTCTTCAGTGGGAACGAACTCGTGGAGAGGGGGATCCAGGAAGCGGATGCAAACGGGGTTGCCTTCCAGTGCTTCGTAGAGCTTTTCAAAGTCGCCCTGCTGGTAAGGAAGGATCTTATTAAGAGCTACTTCTCTCTCTTCTTTGGTATCAGCGCAGATCATTTCGCGGAATGCGGCAATTCTATCTGCTTCGAAGAACATATGCTCGGTACGGCAGAGACCGATACCTTCTGCACCCAATTCGCGGGCTTTCTTTGCATCGGCGGGAGTATCGGCATTGGTACGAACCTTAAGGGTTCTGAATTCATCAGCCCATTCCATAATGGTCTTGAATTCGCCAACGATTTCAGCGTCTACGGTAGGAATGATGCCGTCGTAGATGTTACCGGTGGAACCGTCGATAGAGATAAAGTCACCTTCATTGTAGGTCTTGCCTGCAAGAGTAAACTTCTTATTTTCTTCATCCATGTGGATTTCGCCGCAACCGGATACACAGCAAGTACCCATACCACGGGCAACTACGGCTGCGTGAGAGGTCATACCACCACGAACGGTGAGAATACCCTGGGAAGCCTTCATACCGGTGATATCTTCGGGAGAGGTTTCCAAACGAACCAGAATAACCTTTTCGCCTCTTGCGTTCCAAGCTTCTGCGTCTTCAGCAGTAAATACAACCTTACCGCAAGCAGCTCCGGGAGAAGCGCCCAGACCCTTGCCGGCGGGAGTAGCGGCCTTGAGAGCCTTAACATCAAACTGGGGATGGAGAAGCGTATCCAGGTTTCTGGGGTCGATCATAGCAACAGCCTGCTTCTTATCGATCATGCCTTCTTCAACCAGGTCACAAGCGATCTTCAGAGCAGCTTTTGCGGTTCTCTTACCGTTTCTGGTCTGGAGCATATAGAGTTTGCCTGCCTGAATGGTAAATTCCATATCCTGCATATCTCTGTAATGGTCTTCCAGAATACCGCAAACTTCGGTAAAGTGCTTGAATGCTTCGGGGAACTTTTCTGCCATCTGTGCGATGGGCATAGGAGTACGAACGCCTGCAACAACGTCTTCGCCCTGTGCATTTACAAGGAATTCACCCATCAGACCCTTTTCGCCGGTAGCGGGGTCACGGGTAAAGGCAACACCGGTACCGCAATCGTCACCCATGTTACCAAATGCCATCATCTGTACGTTTACAGCGGTACCCCAGGAATAAGGGATATCGTTGTCACGACGGTAAACGTTGGCACGGGGGTTATCCCAGGAGCGGAATACTGCTTCAACAGCGCCCATAAGCTGTTCTTTGGGATCGGAGGGGAAATCGCTGCCGATCTTTGCTTTGTATTCTGCTTTGAACTGGTTAGCCAGTTCCTTCAGATCGTCAGCAGAAAGTTCAACGTCCTGCTGAACGCCTTTTTCTTCTTTCATCTTGTCGATGAGTTCTTCAAAGTACTTTTTACCAACTTCCATTACAACGTCGGAGTACATCTGAATAAATCTTCTATAGCAGTCCCAAGCCCATCTGGGGTTGCCGGACTTAGCAGAAAGAACTTCTACTACTTCTTCATTTAAACCGAGGTTCAGAATGGTGTCCATCATACCGGGCATGGAAGCTCTGGCACCGGAACGAACGGATACCAGGAGAGGATTCTCCTTATCGCCGAACTTCATACCGGTAATTTCTTCCATCTTATCGATGTATTCCATGATCTGAGCCTGGATATCATCATTGATCTTCTTACCGTCTTCGTAATACTGGGTACAAGCTTCGGTGCTTACCGTAAAGCCCTGGGGTACGGGAAGACCGATCTTGGTCATCTCCGCGAGGTTGGCGCCTTTACCACCCAAAAGGTTGCGCATAGAAGCGTCGCCCTCTTTGAAAAGATAACAATACTTTTTCATGTTTTCCTCCAAATCATTTGATTTTACTTTTATTATTCTTTTTCGCTCAGGCAATTCTATCACATAATGGAAAAATATGCAATACAAAAAATGCAAAAAAATTATTTTATTTGCATTTTTCACCCACTTTGTTCACAAATAACTGCTGAAACAGGATTTCGTTCCGTTCTCTATCCCCTTTTAACTCATTGAAACCGAAAACAGCCTCCAGGCCGGTGGCAAGACGATAGGAATAGACATCGATATTGCGAGGAGCAGAATTGCTTTTCGCATTCTTTCCACGGGTAAAAATATCCTTTTCTTCCGGCGTAAAGATCTCAAGTTTCCCCTTTACCGCTTCGCACTGGGCTTTGGCGGTAACGAAGGAAAGGGCAAGGGTATTGCAAGCGGCGGCGGTACTCTCTTTGGTAATAACGTGTTTTCTTACCAAGACCTCCATCACCGCGTCACCCAAATAGGCTAGCAAAAGAGGGGAATCCGTCATAATCTATCCTTTCAAAAAAGCAGGGGAAATCCCCTGCTTTTCGTTTTATTTTTTTACTTTGTTTCGGTCTTTTCTACCTTCTGATCATCTGCGGTTACGGTGCACTTATTATCTTCCAGTGTTTTCAGAACCGTAAGATCTGCGATCTTGTTTTCGCTTAAGTTCAAGGTGGTCAGTTTCTTCATATCCTTCAGTGCGGAAACGTCGGTAATTTCATTGCGGTCCAGATTCAGAATGCCAAGGTCGGCAACAGCGGAAATGGGAGTTACGTCTACGATCTTATTATCATCCAGATACAGGCTCTTCAGTGCCTTCAGACCGGAAAGAGTAGGAAGCGCGGTAATCTCGTTCTTTGCGGCAGAGAGAGTGGAAAGTGCTTCCAGATTTTCAATACCGTCAAGACCGGTAAGTTTGTTTTCATCTACGAAAATAGTTTCCAGGGTCTTGGTATCCTTCAGAGCAGAAAGAGAGGTGATCTCATTCTGATTCAGATAGAGGCCCTTCAAAGCAGGAAGACCGGCAAGAGCGGAAACGTCGCTGATTTTATTATCTACCATGCTCAAAGATTCCAGTTTTACAAGCTTATCAAGAGCAGTAACAGACTCAATTTCATTTTCATCGGCAATCAGTTCCTTCATAGCGGTAAGGCCGGAAAGAACGGAAAGGTCCTTGATGCCGGTGCGGGAAATGTTAAGGCCTTCCAGATTGGTAAGAGAAGAAAGGAAAGAGCCGTCTTCTGCTTTTACGTCAGCCATGCTCAAAGACTTGAGAGTCTTCAGAGAAGCAAGCTTATCAAGAGAAGTGATCTCTGCACCGTCCAGTACCAGATATTCCAGTTTTTCAAAGGAAGCAAGGTCTTCAGCGGTGGTGATTACATCCGTATCACCCTGGATGCTCAAAAACTTCACGCCCTTCAAAAGGCCCATACAGGATTTAAAATCGAAGGCATTGCCAAAGCCAACCTGAACCGGTTCTTGTTCGGTTTCGGCATCGTTATCGGTCTGTGCCTTGAATACTTTTGCATCGCCAAGAGAAAGCGTATCCATACCGGAGAAGGCAACGAATTCGATAGAATTGAGATCTTCCTGGGTAATCTTTCTGGGAGCCTTATCGAAATAATCGCTCATTGCCTGGAGGAACACGCGGTCCTCGATCAGAGTGGATCCCTGATTCCAAGCGCCGATCAGGGTAGCTGCAAGAAATACCACCAGAGCCACGCACAAAACGGCGAAAGAAGCGATGGTTTTCAAATCTTTTTTGGTTCTGTTTTTTGCCATATCCGTTTCCTTTCTGAGGGAAAAATAATACTCTTATAATGTACAACTTTTTTCAAAAAAAGTCAACCGTTTTCAGCCATTTCACCGGAAACGATCAGAGTTTCCACGGAAAATTCCGTTTTATCCGTAAGCCTTACCGGGTAAATATCCCCCACCTTCACGTTTCCCGTAACGGGGGTTTTGGTGTAAATAAAGTTTTCCGTATAGCCAAGCATAAAGCCGTCCCGGATCCGCTCACAAAGAACCTGATACACCTTGCCTGTTCTCTTTTCTGCAAAGCGAAGGCTTTCTTCCTTGGCAATTTTGAGAAGTTTTGCACAACGCTCTTTTTTCTCTTCCTCCGAAACTTTCGGCTCCATTTTCTCCGCCCTTGTTCCTTTTCTCACGGAATAAGGGAAAATATGGGTATGCAAAAAGCCTGCTGATTTTACAAGGCTTACCGTATCTTCAAAATCCGCCTTCGTTTCCCCGGGGAATCCGCAGATCAGATCCGCAGAAAGTCCCGCATCGGGAAAATAGCGGTAGATACTTGAAACAGCCTTTTCCTCTTCCCTTCTGGTATATCTTCTGCCCATAGCCGAAAGAGTATTGTCACTGCCGCTTTGCAAAGAAAGATGAAAATGAGGCAGTACGCAGGGGATTTCGGAAAGACTTTTGCAAAATTCTTCCGTAAAGATGCTGGGTTTTAAAGAGCCGAAGCGGATCCGCTCTACGCCCTTTACCAGAGAAACTTCTTTTACCAGATCAAGAAGGGTCTTATCCCCTTCCAGGTCTTCTCCCCAGGAGCCGGTTTCGATTCCCGTTAAAACAATTTCCCGATAGCCGTTTGCGGAAAGAGTTTCCACTTCCCTTTTTACATCCTGCAAATTACGGGAACGGACTCTGCCACGAACCAAAGGTACGTAACAGTAAGAGCAGAAACTGTTGCATCCGTCTTCGATCTTGACGAAAGCACGGGCGTTATGACTGCGGCAAAGGCTCATTTCCTCATAAGAACGGACACGGCTGATATCCTCCCGCAGATCGACTCTTTCTCTATTTTCGGGGGATTTCCCGCTTTCTACTATGATAAAAGAAGCAAGCCTATTTTTCCCCGTATTACCGGTAATGATATCTGCACTGGCTAGGAGTTCATCCTCCTGTGTCCCTTGGGAAAAGCAACCGCAAACGCAAAGAAGGGCAGAGGGGTTCTTCTCCTTCATCCGAAGAGCTCTGCGGATCATTTGTCTGCCTTTGCGCACACTTTCTGCGGTAACGGCGCAGGTATTCACCACGTATACGTCTGCTTCTTTATCAAAAGGAACTTCCCGAAAACCATTTTTCTCCAGTTCCTCCCGGATGCACTGGGTCTCATATTGATTGACGCGGCATCCCAAAGTAAGGAATGCCGCGGTCTTTTCATTAATACACATAATCAAACTCGATGCCGTAGATATCCACCGTATCGCCGTCTTTTACGCCGGCTTTCTGCATGGCGTCTTCTACACCGGAGTCCTTCATTACCTTCTGGAAATAACGGACCTGGTCACGGTCGGCAAAATTGATCTTCTGAATAAAGCGGGAAAGCCACTCGCCTTCTACGATCCAAACGTCCCCTTCGCGGGTAACGACGGTTCTCTGTCCGGAATAGTCTTCCGGTGCTTTCTCCGGCTCTACGTAATCTGCTTCGTATTCTTTCAAGGGGGGCAGGGTCTGGAGTAGCTTTGCGGCCGCTTCCAGAACGTCTTTCACACCTTTGGAACTTTCTGCGGAAACGTAGAAAAGGAGCCAAGAGTTCTTCTCACACTCTTTTTCCAGATTTTTTCTGGTTTCATCTAAAATGCCAAGATCTTCTTTATTGGCAACGATGATCTGGGGGTGAGATAAAAGCTGGGGGTCGTACTTTTCCAGTTCTTTATTGATAATACGGATATCCTCAATGGGATCTCTGCCTTCACTGCCGGCTGCATCTACAATATGAAGAAACAGTCTGCACCGCTCTACGTGGCGAAGGAACTGAAATCCAAGTCCTGCGCCGTCCCCTGCTCCTTCAATAAGGCCGGGAAGGTCTGCCATAACGAAATGGCGTTCAGGAGAAAGGGATACCACGCCCAGTACCGGGCTTAAGGTAGTAAAGTGATAAGCGGCAACCTTGGGACGGGCCGCGCTGGCACGGGAAATAAAAGTAGATTTACCTACACTGGGAAAACCAATGAGTCCCACATCCGCCAGCATTTTCATTTCCAGGGTGATCATTCTCTCCTGGCCGGGAAGACCGGGATTGGCAAACTGGGGGATCTGACGGGTAGGCGTAGCAAAATGAGAGTTGCCCCAACCGCCTCTGCCACCTTTTGCCGCGATAAATTCCTTATCACGGGAAAGGTCGCACATGATCTTGCCGCTTTCCTTATCCCGGATCAGTGTTCCGGGGGGAACGGGGATCACAAGGTCTTCGCCGCATTTTCCGTGGCAGCGCTTTCCTTTGCCGTCTTCCCCATTCTGGGCAACGAATTTTCTTTTATAGCGGAAGCGGATCAGGGTGTTTTCCCCGGGATCCACGCGGAATACCACGTTACCGCCGTGTCCGCCGTCGCCGCCGTCGGGACCGCCTCTGGCAACGTATTTCTCACGACGAAAAGAGACAGCGCCGTTTCCACCGGCTCCTGCCTTAATCAAAATATCTGTCTTATCTACAAAGGAAGTCATTTTATACCTCTTTCCTTTCGATATGAAAAGAGGGGTACGCCAAAAAGCATACCCCTTTAAATTCATGAAATATTAGTCGCAATAAACGCTGACTTTCTTTCTTCCGCCTGCCATGGGCTCGTACTTAACAGTACCGGCCTTCATAGCGAAAAGAGTGTCGTCGGAACCTTTGCCCACGTTCACACCGGGATGAATGTGAGTGCCTCTCTGGCGAACCAGAATGTTACCTGCGATGCAAGCCTGTCCGTCAGCTTTCTTTACGCCAAGTCTTTTGGACTCGGAGTCTCTGCCGTTCTTAGTAGAACCAACACCTTTTTTATGTGCAAAAAACTGCAAACTAATTCTAATCATCATCGTACCCTTTCTCATTCGTTATTCTCTCTCACCGAGAGATTTGCGCTGTACATCTCCGCTAGATCCTTCATTTGGATCAAAAAGCCTTTTAAGATACACTGGGCCTCTCTTTCCCGCTCTTTGGAAACGGAAAGGATGCGGCAGGCGATCTTTGCTTTTTCTTCCTCAATAGAAAGATCAAGATTTGCTTCTACCACTTCAGCCAGTGTATTGATAACAAGCTGAGTCATAGCGCTGACCGAGGCACACAGAATGTCTTCCCCCTGGGGAGCAAGACCGGAGTGGCCTTCTACGGAGAATGCAAGAATTTTGTTATCCGAGATAACAAATTCTGATTTGATCATTACTTCGCGATCTTGGTGATCTGAACTTTGGTGTAGGGCTGTCTGTGACCCTGCTTCTTTTTCTCGTTCTTCTTTGCTTTGTAGCGAAGAATTACGATCTTCTTCTGCTTACCGTTCTTTGCAACAGTAGCTTCAACGTAAGCGCCGGAAACAGTGGGCTGGCCTACAACGAATTTGTCGCCATCGGAAAGAGCCAAAACGTTTTCAAACTTAACAGTTTCGCCTTCCTGAGCATTCATTTTTTCGAGGTAAACTACATCTCCCTCGGAAACCTTGTACTGCTTTCCGCCAATTTCAAAAATAGCAAACACGAAAAGCACCTCTCTTTCTTTTATGTCTCGCTGACCAAGGTAAGCCTAGGCTTTTTTCTGGAACCTTTTACATGCGGCGATCTATTGTAACACGGAAAGAAATCCCTGTCAAGCATTTTTCTACGAAATTCTCTCCTATATAAGAAGTTTTCAAATTGTTCAAACTTTTCCCTTTGCCAAAAGAAAAACCCCGCAAAAAGCGGGGCTTTTTTTATTAAGTATGGCTTTCGATATATTCTGCAACGGAACGAACGGTCTTCAGTCCCATTACGTCTTCATCGGGAACCAGAATGCCGAATTCGCTTTCCAGAGTCATCAGCATTTCTACGACTTCCAAGCTATCTGCTCCCAGATCGTCCAAAATGTTTGCATCGTCTTCGATGGTGTTGATATCCAGACGAAGCTGCTTTGCTAAAAGGTCTTTTACTTTTTCAATCATAAATATTCTCCTTGGATATTGGTGCCCAAACCTAATTCGGGCTACGCTTATTTTACACAAAACAAATATTTTTGTCAAGAAAGGCTTACAGTTCGCCCAAAATGACCCGTCTTGCGCTTTCGTCACGGTCCGATACGTACAGGCGGTACCAGGTAGCGAAAACGAGGATGGTCCAAAGCTTACGGTAGTTGTCTGCTCTGCCCTCTTTATGATCCAGAAGCATCTTAAGTGCCGCTTCCTTATTGATATAATCCGTGCAGGTCATATTCTCCAGAATTTCCTTTGCCCAGGGGTAAAGTTCATCCCGGAGCCATACCCGTACCGGGACGGGATATCCGAGCTTGGGTCTGAC
>JAZNRO010000091.1:0-10219 GCA_045590715.1 Eubacteriales bacterium
AATTTCTTGTGTCCCAGGGCACCGGCACCAATGCGAAAAGCAGGCTTTAGGGGAAGGCGGGACGGGATGAGGGATAAAGGCTCCCTTGGGGTCACGATCTTCTCCGGATCCACCTTTTTCTCTCTTCTCTTTTTCACGCCCGGGCGGACAGTTAATTTCTCCCCTTCTGAAAGAGAATCCAGATACCGATTGATCTGCTCTCTGTCTTCCTCCGTTAGGTGGTAGCCGGCAGAAACAACGATCTCGCCGTCGCCGTAGGAGATGCCCTTTTCCTGAAAGGCAGTTTCCTCTTCTTCAAATACCACGTCAGAAATTACCTTACCGTCGGCAAGTTCTATAATGCGGTCCGCATAGCCTTGCGCAAATTCCCGATCGTGAGAAACCACGATCACAAGCTTCTCCCGGGACAAGGATTTCAAGGTTTCCAGCACCTGTCTTCCGGTGGCGGAATCCAGAGCGCCGGTGGGCTCGTCTGCCATAATGATCTTGGGATTTTTTACCAGAGCCCGGGCAATGGCCACTCTCTGCTTCTGTCCGCCGGAAAGCTCATTGGGCCTTCTGGCACCGTAGCCCTGAAGATCTACTCTCTCCAAAATGGCGGAAATTTCTTCATCGGTAGCTTTCTTGCCTTGCAGTTCCAGGGCAAGGGCAATATTTGCCCCTACGGTAAACTCCTCCAGTACGTTGTATTCCTGGAAGATGAATCCTACCATGGTATTGCGGTAAGAATCAAACTGGGACTGGCGGAAGGTAGTGGCAGACTGACCGGAAATTGTGATCTCGCCGGAATCAAATCGGTCAAGACCGCCCAAAACGTTTAATAGCGTACTTTTTCCGCTACCGCTTTTTCCCAGGAGAAAGACCATTCCCTTTTCAGGGAACGTAAGGCTTATCCCGTCAAGCGCTTTCACGGGTACGCCTTTTTTCGGCTTATATACTTTTACAAGATCTCGAATTTGAAGCATCATACCCTCCTTTAAAAGATATGGCATTTACCCTTAAAAGTTTATTCCTTATTTAAAAGAATATCAACGTCCTCTTTTAATTCTTCCCAAGCCTCTGGGTTTTCAACGTAGTAAAGGGGACACATTTTCCCCGTAACGTCATAATGACGGATGAGATTGTCCTTTTTCAGATCATACTTATCCAAAAGAAAGGCCAGAAGTTTTACAAGGCTTTCCCTTGTTTTAGGGGCGAATTCCCCGGTTTCATCGGGGTGGCACACCTCCACGGAAATGGTATCGTTATTCCGGTGATTGGTGGCGCTGCTTTTTTCATCCAGCGGCACACAAAGGATTACTTCGCCCTCAAGGCCAACAATAAAATGGGCGCTGGTGGTGGAATCGGGCCCGTCGAAGAAATTTCGGTTGCCCATGGCGGTAGAGCCGGGATTTGCCACGTAATGCACGGCAATATCACGAACTCCGTCCAGCTTCTCTCCCCTACGGCTTTCCCCGTCAATTCGAATGATAGCAGGGGTCACCCAGGAAGGAACACCGTAATCGATTTTCTTTTGAAACAAGGGAATTTCGGAAAAGTCAATTTTTGCCAATACATAGCCGGATATCACACCGCCGGAAAAGATACAAAAGGCGAGAAAAAGCGTGAAAAAGATCTTTAAAAAACCTTTCTTTTTCGGTTTTTCTTGCAATTCCAGCTCTGTGATCAAAAGATCGTCTTGTTTTTTTCTTTTGAATACCTTTTTCATCATATCAAATCCTTCCAGAAAAATTTACACGAAAAATCTTCTTTCAAAAAAGCGGCGGAACGAGGGGACGATGGCAATCACGATAAGAGCCATTCCCAAGGCGCCGAAAAAGATCAGAAAAGGAAGACAAAAAGCAATTTTGATGGGAAACGCAAAATGAATCCGATAAAGCAGTTCAAACAAAAGAGAAAGAGGTGCCAGGGATAAAAAGAACCCGCCAAAGATATAAAGCTTTCCCGAAGGAAGATAACGGTTTAAGGTAATGACCGCTTCCACCAAAAGAATCAAAAGGGACAGCACCGGTAGTGCCAAAGGGAAAAACCATCCGCTTCCCCAGAAAAGATCCAGCACAAAAAGGCAGGCCAAAAAGATCAGAGCGGATACGGGGAAAAAGATGACGGGATTGGGTCTTATAAACCATCTTGGTAATAAAAAAGCGGTGTAAAGAAAAAAGAGAGATACCAGGGCAAGGCCGGAAAGCCGCACCGTACCGCTGAAACTTACCTCCAAGGAAACGATAGCGCCGCATAGGCCTAAAAATAAAATGGTAAGAAACAAAAGCATTCCTTTGAAATCTTCCCGATCTTTGGGACGCTTTGTTCTGGGATAGACCCCTTTTTCCTGGGAAGGATCAATTTTAGGAAGGGAAAAGCCGCAAAGAGGACAGTGAATTTCCGTATCCGCAAGCTTTGCGCCGCATTTCATACAGTACATATTAGCTCCTTCCGTTACTTTCCAAAGTCAGATGAAGTCCCAAAGAACTGAAATGAGAATAGAATTCCCTCTCCAGCTCCGGCTCTTTGGTATTACGAACCAAGTGGATGCAAAGATCATCCCCAAAACTTACCACACCGCAATTATAAGGGGCTTTGGCCTGGGGTCCGATGATAAAGTCAAAGTGCTCGATGTAAGAGTCGAATCTTTCCCCAAGACTTTGAGGGCCAAGATTTGAAAGGCAAAGACAGGCAAGGCTTTCTCCCACCCTGTCAAATACCGCCCGCATCACGATATTTTTCAGAAACAAGGGGACAAGGCGGATACCCATTCCCTTTTCACTGTTTACGTTGGCAGTAAAGGTGGCCCGAAGACTGCGAGGAGTGTTAAAAAGTCCCATTTGGTGATGGATAAGGTTTAAGATCTCATTAAAATCCGCGTCGGTCTCCCCTTTTTCCACACCCACGTTATAAACAGCTACAAAATTCCGCAAGGTGCGGGAAGGAAAATGGCGGCGAAGGTTTACCGGGATCTGAATACGAACCGGTCTTTCCCGATTTTCCGAAACCTTCCGCTTTTGGATCTTACAAATACTAAAGCACAAAGAAGCGGCAAGAAGGGTGGTAAGACTCACCTTTTTTTCTCTTGCCAAAGAAAGAGCAGACGATAAGGAAAGACGAAAACAGGTATCGTGCAAAAATCCGTCCGGCTCTTTTTCTCCGGTCAAATGAAAAGCGGGGTCTGTATCCCTTTTGGCAGGACGGGCACCGGCGTAACGGAGAAAGGCGTCCTCCAGTTCCCCGGGGTCAACCTCCCCTTCCGGTCGGAGAAACTCCCCTTCTTCCGGGAGACAGATGCCGTACTTTTCGGAAAGATATACGGCCGCCAGGGTCTTGCAAAATACCATACCGCCGCTACCGTCCGTCAAAGCGTGGAAAAATTCCACTGCCATACGGTTTTCATAATAAAGCACTCTGACGGCGATACGTCTCATTTCTTTTTTTCTCATGGGAAGAAGAGGCTGACAGCCTTCCTTCATCAACTTGGGAGCAAAAGGACTTTCCTCCAGGTAATACCAAAAAAGTCCTCTGCGAAGCCGTACGCAAACGGATGGAAAACGGGGAGAGATCCGGGAAAGCGCTTTTTGCAAAATCGCAGGATCAATTTTCTCTGTAAAACTTACGCTGATACGAAAGACGTTGCTCCAGGAGGAGCGCATAGAAGCGGGAAAAATCTTTGCCGCATTATCCAAAGGTAGCCATCTGGTATTTTTCTTCTGCTGCATTTTTCCGCTCCTTTCTTTCCTTTTTTCTTACCTCTATTTTATCACACCGCCCCTTGAAAATACAATAGTTTCCGCCACTTTTTAATAAAAAATATTTTCCAAAGCCCATTGACAAGGTATTTAATATATGATAACATAGTTTTAATTACTAGATGAGGAGTGCTTATATGAAACACTTATCCATTTTAAAATCTGCGCCCAAATATGATCTGATTAAAGATTACGTATTTGATGCGGTAAATGAATACAGCGATCTTTGTGCCTTTGTGCTGAAAGAAGAAAAAGGCGGCAAGGCTCATTACCGGAATATCACCTATCACCAATTCGGAGAAGAACTGCGCGCCTTCGGTTCCGGTCTTCTTTCCCTTGGACTGAAAGGAAAGAAAATTGCCCTTATCGGCCAAAATTCCTACGAGTGGATCTTAGCCTACCTTTCCGTTTTGTGCGGCGTGGGCGTGATCGTTCCGCTGGATAAGGAGCTGACCGAGCCGGAAATTCTCCTTTCTTTGGAGAGAAGCAAAGCGGATGCGGTAATTTTTGATGAAAAGCACAAGGATCTGATGCACTCCCTTTCTGAAAACAAGGATTGCAAGATCGATCACTTTATTTCCACCAAAAAGCTCTTTTCCCATATCCCCAGTATGGGAGAGATCCGGGAGATGGGATCTCTCTTTTTAAAAGAAGATCCCTCTTATGATGAATTTTCTCCCGATCCTGACGATATTGCTACCATTATCTTCACCTCCGGCACCACCTCCCTTTCCAAGGCGGTAATGCTCTCCAACCGCAATATTGCTACAAACCTTTTTGACCTTTTATCCGTAGAGGAGATCTATACCACTGACCGAAATCTGGTCTTTCTCCCGCTGCATCACACCTTCGGCTCTGTGGGACTGACCTACTTCCTTTGCAGTGGCTGTACCAATATGTTCTGCGACGGCATCCGCCACGTACAGAAGAATTTAAAGGAATATAAGATCACCACCTTCGTTTGCGTTCCCTTGCTTCTTGAGGTGATGTATCGCAACATTTGGCGCGGCATCGAAAAGAAGGGACTTACCAAAACCGTAAAAGGTCTTTTGAAAATGAGCGAAGGCCTTTTAAAGGCAGGGATAGACGTAAGAAGAAAGCTTTTCGGCTCTATTTTAGCGGAGCTTGGGGGCGAGCTTCGCTTTATCATCAGCGGTGCTTCTGCCATTGATAAAGCGGTGGCAAAAGGATTTAATGACTTGGGTATCCTTACGGTGCAGGGTTATGGACTAACGGAAACCAGTCCCGTTCTCACCGCCGAAAACCCGGAGAATATCCGCTACGGATCCGTAGGCAAGGTCTTCCCTTCCGTTGAAATTAAAATTGATGACCCCAATGAAGAGGGCATCGGCGAGATCGTAGCTAAAGGCGGCAACGTGATGCTGGGCTACTTAGAAATGCCGGAAGAAACGGAAAAGGTTTTAAAAGACGGCTGGTTCTACACCGGCGACCTTGGTAAAATGGACGAGGACGGATTCCTCTTTATTACCGGCAGAAAGAAAAACGTACTGGTACTGAAAAGCGGAAAGAACGTTTATCCGGAAGAACTGGAAGAGGTGGTAAACAAGCTTCCCTTCGTCAGTGAATGTATGGTATACGGCAAAAAGAAGGAAGACGATCTTTTGGTATCCTGCAAGATCGTTTACTCCAAAGAATTTTTCCGGGAGAATATGCCGGGCGCCACGGAAGAAGAGATCTTTGCCTATATGAAAAAAGAGATCGTTCAGATCAACGAAAATCTTCCCGGCTACAAGCACATCAAAAACTTAAGTTTCCAGACCCAGGCGCTGATCAAAACCAGTACGGCAAAAGTAAAGCGCTACGAAGAAATGAAAAAAGACGAAGAATAAAAAAAGAAAAGCAACCGAAAATCGGTTGCTTTTCTTTTATTTCAATACTTTTTCGATTTGAGAGATCTCTACGGAAGAATTGTGAGGAATGGGTTTCCACTCTACTTTGGTAAAGAGGGCGATGATCATAGAAAGTTTTCCGATGAGATCGAAAATGGGGAAGGTAATACAGTACCAAACCTTGCGGTACCATTTGATGGGCATAATGCGCTTATTTTCTGCAATGAAAATATAGGCTGCCAGGATCGATGCTTTTACGTAGGTATAAAGGGTCCAACCAAAGAAGGTAACCACAAGCATCAGAAGACCGGACCAAAGAGCGTATCTTCCGTCAAAAAGACCGAAGAAATGAAGGATATCTGCAAAGAGTTCCGGGCCGTACCAAAGGCTTACCGTAAGTCCCGCGCCGAAAACCAGTGCCGCGCGAAGGGCAAAAATAAGAATACGGCGGAACAGAGTGATCATAGAGCGGGGATATACTACGGTGAGCATATCAAAACTCATAAAACGAAGACGGATATTGCGAATAAAACGAAGCCACTTGGGGGAATCGGGCTCGTCCCGATTGGCGGCACCCCGCGTTACAAAAACGTGCTTTAAAAGCTGGGGGCCGGTTTCCACGAAGGCCTGAAGGTGACCCTTAGCCCAGCGGATTCTCTGGCGCATGGCAATATGCATATCCACGGGCTGTTCGTCGTAAAAAATGGCGTCGTTCTGATAGGAGATCTTATAGCCGTTGGCAACAGCGTCAGCACAGAAGGCTCTATCTTCCGTCAGACTGGTGTAATTCCAACCGTTTTCAATGAGCTCGTTGGCAAAGAGAAAGCCGGTTCCCTGGATACGGGTAGCCAGGTGATAGAAGGAACGGGCTCTGTGCTCCTGACGAACGGTGCGAAGCCAGTGCAGACCGTAGGATGCGCTGATCCAGTTATCGTCAAAATTTTTGGTATTCCGGTAAGAGGTAATGATCTTTTCGCCGGCGTCAAAAGCGTCGTTCATTTGGGATACGAAATCGCTCTTTAAAAGGTTATCCGCGTCAAAGATCATATAGCCTTCATAGGAATCAATGCCGTAATCACGGCGGATACACTCTACCAGGTACTGAAGGGCAAAGCCCTTGGTACGGTGTTCCATATCGTATCTTTCGTAGCAAACGGCACCAAGCTCTCTGGCTGCGTGTGCCGTGGAGTCGGTACAGTTATCCGCTACTACGAATACGTCAAGAAGCTCTGCGGGATAGTCCTGCTTACGGATACTGTCGATGAGGTTTCCGATTACAGTTTCTTCGTTTCTTGCGGCAATTAAAATAGCATATTTGTGATTCTTCTTTGCCCGAGGAAACTTTCTGGTAGCAACAAGACCGGTAAGGGTAAAAACTGTTTTGTATTTATATAATTTTGAAACAATGCCGGATACAAAATTGATCACTTTGATCAAAATTTCAATAATACCCATTCAATGTCCGTCCTTTTTATCAATTTCAATGGTGACCCATCTTATCACATTTTCCGTCCATTGTCAAATTTCGACTTTTCTACACAAGGGACAAAATCTCTTCCGGCTTTGTAATCATATATTCCGGATCATAGGAAGATAAGGTCTCACGGGTACGGTATCCCCAAAGCACTGCCACGGTATCAATACCGGCATTCTTCCCTGTTTTCATATCCACTTCCGTATCGCCCACGTAAAGGCAGTCCTCGGGGGATAAAGAAAGCTTTTTCATCAGTTCCACTGCGCCGGCAGGATCAGGCTTTGCAGGTATATTTTCCCGACCGCCGAAAATTACGTCAAAGGTGCCTTTTCCAAAAGCGCCTTCCACAATGCGAACGCAGGTTTCGTGATCTTTATTGGAAAGCACGGCAAGACCCACTCCTTTTTCCTGAAGCAAAGAAAGAAGAGAAGGAATGCCGGGATAAGGGATATTGGCGCTGTCCGCCAAAAGGAGATTTTTCTCTTTGTATAAATGCCAAAAAGTATCGTAATGCTCTGCCTTTTTATCGCCGGCAGCGTACAAAATGGCTTTGATAAAGCCCTCTACGTCTGCACCGGAAAAGCGAGCGTAATCTTCTGCAGTCAAAAGGGGCAGACCGATTTTTCCAAGGGCGTAGTTTCCACAGTCCCGCATGGCTACCGTGGTATTGAATAAAGTGCCGTCTAAATCAAAAATAACAAGTTTTTTCATCGTGTCTACCTCCTGAAAAATGCCGTAAAAAAAGCACTTGCCTTTGCAAGTGCTTTTTTGGTGACCCGTACGGGAATCGAACCCATGTTACCGCCGTGAAAGGGCGGTGTCTTAACCGCTTGACCAACGGGCCGAAGACTAGGTTATTATAACGAACTCTTTCCCATTTGTCAAGGGGTTTTATAAATTTTTTCTAAAAAAGTGCTTCGCCTTGACAAATTTCTTCTTTTCGTATCCTTCCGGAAATGGCATTGAGTACTCTTTTTTTATCACCGCTCCACATGGGCGCCACAAGTTCCTTCTTGTCCCCGTCCCCGGTAAGCCGATGGATCACAACAGAAGGTGAAACATATCGGAGAATATCCGTAACCCGGAAAACGTATTCCTCCAAAGAAAGGGGCGTGTAGTCCATTTTTTCCAGGTCCGTGCCGGAAAGCACGTGCAAAAGATGAAATTTGACTCCGAAAATAGGAACGCTCTGGGCAAAACTAAGAGAAGCGATCTCGTCCTGGTGGCCCTCTCCCGGAAGACCCAGGATCAGATGGGTGATGACTTTGATCCCTCTTCTGTGAAGTTCCTCTGCGGCGCGAAGATAAACTTCATTCTCATACCCTCTGCGGATAAGATTTACACTTTCCTCTTTTGCCGTCTGAAGGCCCAGTTCTACCCACACCGGTTTCACTTCATTTAATTCTTCCAAAAGATCAAGCACCGGATCCGGCAGACAGTCGGGTCTGGTGGCGATGGAAAGGGCAACCACCTGGGGATCGGAAATGGCATCAGTAAAAATTTTTCTCTGTATATCAATATCCCCGTAAGTAGAAGAAAAAGACTGAAAATAGGCAATGTAGCCGGGATTGTCGTCCCGAATCTTCTTCTCTACCCTCTTTTTTGCAATTTCCAGCTGCTCGGGGATCGGAAGATGGGCGGCAGCGGCAAAATTTCCGCTACCGGAAGCAGAACAGAAAATACAGCCCCCTATCCCAACTTTTCCATCCCGATTGGGGCAGGTGAAAGGGGCAGACAGCCCGATCTTATATACTTTTCTTCCGAACGTTTCCTTTAAATAAGAATTTAAATCCCGATATCCCATTATCTTCTCCTTTAAAAGTAAAAAGGGGGAAAAACATAAAAAGACCGCGAAAAGCGGTCTTTTTATTTGGTCTGAGTGGCGGGATTTGAACCCACGGCCTCTACCACCCCAAGGTAGCGCGCTACCATCTGCGCTACACCCAGATACCAGCATATTATAGTATTTTGAAGTGTCTTTGTCAAGTACTTTTCCTCATTTTTTCCAAGATTTTTTCCAAAAGCTTTGGAAAATCAATGTTTTTTTCCCAAAAGTTATTGACAAGTGTTGCACTTTATGGTAACATAATCGAGCGGCTTTTTGAAGCCGAGTGTAACGCGGGTGTAGTTCAATGGTAGAATTCCAGCCTTCCAAGCTGATTACGAGGGTTCGATTCCCTTCACCCGCTCCACTATGTGCTTTTAGCTCAGCCCGATAGAGCAACTGCCTTCTAAGCAGTAGGTCGGGGGTTCGAATCCCTCAAAGCACGCCATCTGGTGGATATAGCTCAGTTGGTTAGAGCGCCAGGTTGTGGCCCTGGAGGTCGACGGTTCGAATCCGTTTATCCACCCCACTTAAAAACAACGTCCCTTTGGGACTTTTATACGGCGGAATAGCTCAGTTGGCTAGAGCATCCGGTTCATACCCGGCAGGTCGTTGGTTCAAATCCGACTTCCGCTACCAAAAATCCAGGTCTTCGGACTTGGATTTTTCTTTTACAAAACAAAAAAGGACTTTATTTTCATAAAGTCCTTTTTCTTTTTATTCATCAAAGTTTGTAAGGTCTTCCAGGGTCTCTCTGCGAACCGCTACGTAGTCCTTACTGCCCGAGAGCATTACCACGGGGGGCTTTGGAATTCGGTTGTAATGAGAAGCCATAGAATAGTTATACGCGCCGGTAGTGAGAATGGCCAGAAGATCGCCCCGCTGAACGGATGCGGGAAGAAAAGTTTTCTCGCAAAGGATATCACCGCTTTCACAGCAACGTCCTACCACCGAGCAGGCAAAGGAATACTCTTCCTTCATTTTCTCCGGCAAAACTGCCGTATATTCCGCGCCGTAAAGAGCGTAGCGGGGATTGTCAGTCATACCGCCGTCTACGGAAACGTAATTCTTATAGCCGGGAATCTTTTTCACCGTACCTACAGTATAAAGGGTAAGACCCGCATCGGCCACGATACTTCTACCGGGCTCCATTAAGATTCTGGGCTGGGGATAAGAAAACTTATTGCACAGACGTTTTACCTCTTCTCCTACCTGCAGAACGTTTTTCTCAAGATCAAGCTCGGGATCTTTTTCCACGTAGCGGACACCGTAACCGCCACCCAAGGAAAGGGTATCGGCTACAAAGCCGGTTTCCGCCCGAACGGTAGATAAA
>JAZNRO010000092.1:0-29554 GCA_045590715.1 Eubacteriales bacterium
GTATGGAATTGTGCCGGTATCTGGCCAGAAGCCGTGGGATCGAAGCAGAGCCGGAGCAGATCGTCGTTGGCGCCGGTAGCGAATATTTATATAGCCTGATCGTTTTCCTTTTGGGAAAAGAAAAACTTTTCGGCATTGAAAAACCTTCTTATGAAAAAATACATAAGGTTTATGATTCTTACGGGGCAAAATGTGAGCATCTACCGCTTGGCAGTGAAGGTATCGAAAGCACGGCGCTGAAGGAGAGCCGGGCAGACGTTCTTCACGTTACCCCCTATCGAAGCTTCCCCAGCGGCGTTACTGCCTCTGCCTCCAAAAAAAGAGAGTATCTCAGGTGGGCGGAAAAGGAAGGGCGGTATCTGGTAGAAGACGATTTCGAATCGGAATTTACCCTTTCCCGTAAGCCGGAAGATACGCTTTTTTCAATGAGCAAAAAGGATAACGTGATTTATATCAATTCTTTTTCCAAGACGGTTTCCGCTTCTCTTCGTGCAAGTTATATGGTATTGCCAAAACACCTTGTTTCCCTTTTTGATGAGAAATTGGGATTTTATTCCTGCACGGTTTCACTTCTGGATCAGATGCTCTTAAAAGAGATCATTTCAGAAGGCGATTTTGAGCGGCATATCAATCGGGTCCGCAGAAAACTTCGCCGAAAAAAGGAGGAAGTATGACCCAGGACGAAAAAAATCTTATTCATCGGGCAAGAGAACTTTCCGATCGGGCCTATTCTCAAGGGGTCTATACCCGCACTTCCTTTCTGACCCAATCAGAAGCGGCTCTTTTATCGGAACTTTACCCCTGCCCTTTTTTTGAAGGCGGATACCCGGAAGCGGAGAGAAGGGTGGCGGTATTCGGCAGTGAAGAAGAGTTTGGCTACCCTTGGGAGAGCGATCTTGTTATTTTAAAGATCTGTCCCAAAATGCAAAAATTTGCCGATACCTTGACTCACCGTGATTTTCTGGGAGCAATTTTAAACTTAGGCGTTACCAGAGAAAAGATCGGGGATATTCTGATATTTGAAAACGTGGGCTATCTATTTACTTTCCAGCAAATGGCCCCGTATTTTGTGGAAAACTTAATAAAAGTAAAGCATACTGCAGTAGAAACTTCTTTTTGTGAATCTCTCCCTTTGGGGGCGGGGGTTCAGTTCTTGGAAAAAGAAGTGGTTGGCGCGTCCGACCGTTTAGATGCAATCATTTCCGCCGTGTGGAATCTGTCCCGCTCCGAGGGAAAGAAACTGGTGGAATCGGAGGCAGTTTCCATTGGAGGAAAGATCGTTTCCGACCCAGCCAGAAAGGCGCTTCCCGGAGAGAGAGTCTCCGTGAAGGGATATGGCAGATTTTATTTTGACGGAGAAAAAAATAAGACTCAAAAGGGAAGAAGCCGTATGACGGTACGGATCTTCCGGTAAAGGAGAAAAAATGGAGATCAGAAGAGCAGAAGAAAAAGATCTTAATGGGATCAACTCTTTATTATATCAAGTGCTGGACGTTCATCATAAAGGACGGCCGGATATCTTTTATCCCGGTGTAAAAAAATATGACGATCCGGAAATTTTAGAGATCATTCAAAACGACGCTACTCCCGTATTTGTAGCGGTGGAAGGGGAAAAGGTGCTAGGCTATTCCTTCTGTATTTTTCAGGAGGTAAAGGATAGCCGGATCCTAAAGCCTTTAAAAACCCTTTATTTAGATGATCTATGCGTAGATCAAAACGTCCGTGGGCAAAATATCGGCAGAGCTCTTTTTGAATATACCAGAGAATTTGCCAAAAAAGAGGGCTGTTATAACCTGACTTTAAATGTATGGGCATTTAATGAAAAAGCCATCCGTTTTTATGAAAAGGCGGGACTTGCGCCTCAGAAAACCATTATGGAAACCATTCTTTAAGGAAGAAAAATGAAAACTTACGTAGTAGAAGGTATGACCTGCGCCGCTTGCAGTGCCAGAGTAGAAAAAGCGGCCGGGGCAGTGGAAGGGGTAGAAAAGGCTTCGGTGAGTTTGCTTACCGGTACTATGACCCTTTCCGGCAAATATGATGAAAAGACGGTGCAAAAGGCCATTGAAAAGGCCGGCTACCGGATGCTTTTAAATGAAAAGAAGAAACCGGAAGAAAAAGAAAAGAAAGAAGGGATGATTTTCCCCTTTATCTCTTCTCTTGTGCTTCTTCTCTTTTTGATGTACGTATCTATGGGACCTATGTTTGGTCTCCCTCTTCCTTCTTTTATGACCCCTCTTGTTCGGGGCGTATATCAATTTGTTTTATCCCTTCTGATCCTTTTCATCCAACGCAGATTTTTTATCAGAGGACTTCGTGCCCTTTGGCATCTTTCTCCCAATATGGATACACTTGTGGCGATGGGATCAGGCGTATCTTTTGTATATAGCCTGGTGCTTTTTCTTCAGATGTTTACAAAAGATGTATTCGGGCAGAGGGAGATCCTTTCCGGTCTTTATTTTGAATCTGCCGCTATGATCCTTGTGGTCATTACATTAGGAAAAATGCTGGAGGAAAGAAGCAAAGGAAAGACAACGGACGCCATTCGCGCCCTGGAACAGCTTTCTCCCCAGATGGCCCGGGTTTATCGGGACGGCGCCTTTACAGAACTGTCCCTTGGTGAGGTGAAAAAGGGAGATCTGGTCCAGGTCCTTTCCGGGGATGCCATTTCTGTTGACGGCGTTATTGAAAACGGGGAAAGCGACGTGGATGAATCTGCCTTTACCGGAGAAAGTGTGCCGGTGGAAAAAAAGGCAGGAGACGCGGTTTATACCGGCACGGTAAATTTGACCGGAACGCTTGAGATCCGAGTGTTAGAGGCGGGCGAGGGAACGGCCCTTTCCCAGGTAATAAAGCGTGTTACGGCACTGGGCGCTACCAAAGCCCCCAGCGCAAGACTGGCGGATCGGGTGTCCGGCGTCTTTGTTCCCGTGGTAATGCTTTTATCCCTTATTACTTTTATTATTTGGCTTCTTTTGGGCGAAAAACTGGGAAGCGCTCTTTCCTACGGAATTTCCGTCATGGTAGTATCTTGCCCTTGTGCCCTGGGACTTGCCACGCCCGTTGCTATTATGGTAGCAAACGGAGTGGCCGCCAAAAAAGGCGTATTATTTAAAACCGGTAAGGCCCTGGAAGATGCGGGCAAGACTGAAATTGTGGTACTGGATAAGACCGGTACGGTGACCACCGGTAAAATGAAAGTTTCCCACGTGGAAGCCTATGGCATCACAAAGGAAGAACTCATTATCCTTGCCGCATCCCTGGAGAAGGAAAGCCTTCATCCGGTGGCCGCAGCTATTGTAGAAAAGGCGGGGGGAGAGAAGCTTTTACCCGTAGAAAACTTTGAAACCTTGCCCGGTTTTGGTGTTCGGGGTACGGTTTCGGGAGAAAAAGTTATTCTTTCCAAACTGGAAGGGGTCGGTCAGGAAATTGGTATTCCCCATGAAGCGCTGGAAAAAGCAAAAGAACTTTCCGGAGACGGTAAGACCGTGGTATTTTGCGCCAAGGAAAATATTTTCTGCGGTCTTATAGCACTATCCGATACCGTAAAAGAAGATGCGCCCCTGGCGGTAAAGGAACTGAAGGAAATGGGAATTTTACCGGTAATGATCACCGGTGACCGGGAAGATACGGCTCTTTCCATTGCAAAAAGTGTAGGAATTGACCGTGTTTATGCGGGCGTTCTTCCCTTGGGAAAAGAAGAACTTGTTCGTAAACTGAAAGAAGAAGGAAAAGTGATGATGGTAGGGGATGGCATCAACGATGCCCCCGCACTGTCCGGCGCGGATCTTGGCGTTGCCATCGGCAGCGGTGTTCAGGTTGCCAAGGACGCTTCGGAAGTGGTGATCCTGGGACAAAAATTGTCTCTGATTCCGGGGCTTATCCGCCTGTCCCGAAAAACCGCAATGAATATCCGGGAAAATCTTTTCTGGGCATTCTGCTATAATATTATCGGTATTCCCCTGGCGGCCGGTGTCTTTATGCCTTGGGGACTGAAGCTTGTGCCTATGTTCGGCGCGGCGGCTATGAGCTTTTCCAGTTTTTTTGTGGTTAGCAACGCTTTGCGTTTAAATCTTTTTTCCTTTGAGGGAAAGAAAAAGAAAAAGGAGAGAAAAATGGAAAAAGTATTAAAGGTAGAAGGAATGATGTGCCCCCACTGTGAGGCTCACGTGAAAAAAGCACTGGAAGCCCTTCCCGGCGTAGAAAAGGCCATCCCCAGCCACGAAAAAAGGGAAGTGGTAATTTCTCTTTCTAAAGAGATCTCTAGCCAGGTTCTGAAAGACACCATTGAAAAAGAAGGATATAAAGTGATTTTATAAGAAAGTTTTTTCTATTTTCTTATTATTGGAAACATAAAAGACCCGCCAAAAGCGGGTCTTTTTTTGTTCTTTCAAAAATAATACACTTAAAATGTATAAAAAATAAAAATATTCATAAAAAACTTGAATTTTCTTTGATTTTTTGCATTTTTCATTGAAAAATCTATTGCAATGGTCTTTTCTTTGTAGTACAATATCATTTAGTGAAATGCACAAGAAAAGTGAGGAAAATCCAATGAAAAAAACTGATATTAAGAAAATCGTTCTTGCCTATTCCGGCGGACTTGATACTTCTATTATTATTCCGTGGCTCAAGGAGAACTACAACAATCCCGAGATCATCGCAGTTTCCGGTAACGTTGGTCAGTCTGACGAGCTGGAAGGCCTGGAAGAAAAGGCCATTAAGACCGGTGCTTCCAAGTGCTACGTAGAAGATCTGACGGAAGAATTCGTGGAAGAGATGATCATTCCCACCGTTCAGGCAGGCGCAAAATACGAGGAGTATCCCATGGGTACCGCTCTTGCCCGTCCCATCATCGCAAAGCGTCTTTGCGAGATCGCACTGGCAGAGGGCGCGGACGCTATTTGCCACGGTTGTACCGGTAAGGGCAACGACCAGGTTCGTTTTGAACTGACCATCAAAGCTTTCGCTCCCAACCTTGCCATCATCGCTCCCTGGCGTGAATGGGATATCAAGGGCCGTGAAGAAGAGATCGCTTATGCAGAGGCTCATAACATTCCCTTGAAGATCAGCCGTGAGACCAACTATTCCAAAGATAAGAATATGTGGCACTTATCTCACGAGGGTCTGGATCTGGAAGATACCGGCAACGAGCCCCTTTACGAAAAAGAAGGCTTTTTGGAAATGGGTGTTTCTCCCTTGCAGGCTCCTGATGAACCCACTTATCTGACCCTGGAATACGAAAAGGGTAAGCCCGTTGCTTTAAACGGTATCAAGATGAGCGCCAAGGATATTATTTTAGAGCTGAATGAACTTGGCGGTAAAAACGGTATCGGTCTTCTGGACATCGTTGAAAACCGTCTGGTAGGTATGAAGTGCCGCGGCGTATATGAAACCCCCGGCGGAACCATTCTCTACTTTGCCCAGAACTATCTGGAAACCATCTGTCTTGATAAGATGACCAAACATAAGAAGGATGAACTGGCTATCACCTTTGCAGAACTTCTTTACAACGGTCAGTGGTACACGCCTCTTCGCGAAGCGCTGTCTGCTTTCGTAACGAAGACCCAGGAAAATATGACCGGTAAGGTACGCCTGAAACTCTACAAAGGCAATATCATCAAAGCCGGCGTATGGAGTGACTGGTCCCTGTATTCCGAAGAGATCGCAACCTTTGAGGAAGATGAAGTTTACAACCAGAAGGATGCAGAAGGCTTTATCAACCTTTGGGGTCTGCCCATCTCCGTTCAGGCACAGGTAAAAGCAAAGAATCAGAATAAATAAAAACAAAAAAACAAGAAGGATTATTCCTTCTTGTTTTTTCTTTTATTCTCCTTCAAAGAGAGCCTTGATCTCAATGGCGGCGCTTTTCAGTTCGTTTTTCTTAAAGTCGGTGTCGCCCGCTAAAACGGCTTCGATGGCGTCCCGAAGTGTGGGGCAACCGCTGATCATAGCGTCGATCAGTGCGGCGTGAGGGGAAGAGGGACCGGAAGTTTCCTCTTCCTTCTGATATACCGGCACTTCTATAATAAGGGTGAATTCTCCCTTTTCCGCATTGGGGTTATCAAGGAGCATTTCATAGACTTCTTCCGGCGTTCCCCGGTAAAATTTCTCATGGGTCTTGGTCAGATCGTTGCAAAGGCAAAGGGAAACTTCGGGAAGGCTGTCTTTTAAAAAGCCTACGGTCTTGATGATTCTTTTAGGGGATTCGTAGTAAATAAAGGTGCGGGTCACACCGCTTTTCAGGCGCTTCAGTTCTTCCTTCCGCTCTGTGTTTTCCTTGGGGAAAAAGCCGCAGAAAATAAAAGAGGTCAGGTCAAAGCCGGAGGCGGATACACCGCTGACGGCGGCGCAGGCACCGGGGACGGGTACCACCGGGAAGCCTTCTTCAATGGCTCTGCGGATCAGCTCGTTTCCGGGATCGGAGATGCAGGGCGTTCCCGCATCGGAAATGATGGCAATACTCTTTCCGTCCCGCAGGTCCTGGAGAAAGCGTTCTGTCTTTCGGTGTTCGTTGAATTTCTGATTAGAGATCACTTCTTTTCGGATCCCTAATATGTTTAAAAGAATGTAGCTTCTTCTGGTGTCTTCCGCCGCAATGAGATCTACCCCTTCCAGCACCTTGATGGCGCGGACGGAAATATCCACGATTCGGCCGATGGGCGTAGCCACTACGTATAAAGTGCCGCCGCTTACGTAAACTTCCTTGTCCTTCAGGATCTGAAGAGAAGTTTCGATCTCTTCCGGAAGCGCGGTGATGCTTTGTTCTTCAGTCATACTTTTTTCCTTTCCGAAGATTGTATAGGGTCTGGGTAAAGCCGTATTTTTCTTGTAGATCCTCAAGGGCCTTTAGATCCTTTTTCGGCGCGTTCTTTTTCTTCTTTGCCCGAAGCATGAGATTTTTGGGAGAGTGGGCAAAGTCCACAAATTCCAAAACGTCCACCTTATATCCTTCTGCTTCCAGGATCTTGGTGCGCATAACGTCCGTTAAAAGGGCAGAAAAACGCTCCTTGAAAATACCCTGGGATAAGAAGAGGTCCAGTTCTCCGTCGCCCTTCTTGATGGAAGAGCAGATCTCGTGCTGACAGCAGGGAACGGAGAAAATATAGGGTACGTCGTGCTCCAGGGCGAAATTTAAAGCAAAGTCTGTGGCAATATCGCAGGCGTGGAGGGAAATGACAAAGTCGATCTTTTCGTGAGAGAGGACATCCTTCGTTACGTCTGCTACCACGAATTTCAGCCCGTGATAACTGTATTTTTGGGAAAGAGCGTTGCAGTTTTCCACCACGTCTTCTTTTAAGTCGTATCCGGTAATGTGAACGCGCTTACCCTTTATCACCGCAAAATAGTGATAAAGGAAAAAGGTCAGATAGGATTTTCCGCAGCCGAAATCCAAAATGGAAATTTCATCTTTGTCGTAGTCGGAAAAAGCGTGGTCTACGATCTCGATAAAGCGGTTGATCTGGCGGAATTTATCGTATTTGGCCGCTACGGGCTTAAAGTCCTTGGTAAAGACACCAAGGTCAACCAGAAAGGGAACTTTGTCACCGGGACGGATCAGATATTGCTTTTCCCGGTTATGGGAAGGTGCCGCTTCTTTTGTCCCATTTTTGGTATTGATATTTTTTAAGATCTTGCCTTTTTTGGAAATGCGGAAGGAGATTTCTTTTTCCTCCGTAAAAAGGCCTGCCTGACGAAAAGAGGAAAGGAGCATTTTTTCCTTGATATAGGGAAAGAGTTCCTCTTGGGAGAGGGTTTTGTGAAAGGCTTTTTTGCCGATGAATTCTTCTGCAAAAAAGCGTATTTTATCTTCTTCCTCTTTTTTTCGGATGCTGATCTTACCGGGGAGGGAAGGATCTTTTTTCTGGGGTGCGCTGAGCACCGTCAGAAGGGGCAGAGTGTTTTCTATTTCCTTTAGAATTTCTTCCATTTTTTCCTCCCGTTTTTCTGTAATAAAATGATTTTATCATAAATATGGGAAAAAGGAAAGAATTTTTCAAAAAAAGAAAGACGCAGTATTTTCTGCGTCTTTTATCTTTTTAGTCCAGCGCGTATTTTTCGCTGTAAAATTGAAGATTTGCCCGATACGTGGGGCTTTCCTTGCGGAAGGTGCGAAGGTTTTTGTGAAGGCTTAATTCCTCCCGTTCCATTTCCAAAATGCATCCTGCAATATTGGAACAGTGGTCGGAAATACGCTCTAAGTTCGTTAAGAGATCGGACCATACAAATCCGGCGGAAATACTGCATTCCCCGCGGCTCAGTCGTATCATATGACGGGTGCGGAGATTTTCCTTCAGATCGTCAATGACCTGCTCTAAGGCTTCTACCGCGTTGGCCATATCAAGATTTGAAGTGTAGAAAGCGTCCAGGGTAAGAGAAGTTATTTCTTTTACGGCGCTTGTGATGGTATCAAGTTCTTTCTGACCGCTTTCGGTAAAGATAATTTCCTTTTCTTTGATCTCTTCCGCGGATTCAAGCAGGTTTACGCTGTGGTCAGCAATACGTTCCAGGTCTCCTGCCATTTTCAGAAGCTTTGTCACTTCGCTGGTTTCCTTTTCGGTTAAAGGACGGTTGCCAAGCTTTATGAGATA
The DNA here is from genome assembly GCA_045590715.1 of Eubacteriales bacterium. GTDB lineage: Bacteria > Bacillota > Clostridia > Oscillospirales > SIG627 > RGIG5579. Next base: position 8,592 of record JAZNRO010000092.1, read on the forward strand.
GGTGCTTAAAATATCTTCGTAATGGTCCGTTTTATCTTCCTTTTCCCGGACGGATTCAGAAAGGGCGGGCGTCAGTTCTTTCAGTGCAGAAAGACTGTGGGAAAGAGAAGTCATAGCGATCTTTGCCATATCCAAAGTAAGATTATGGCACTGCTTTAAAGCAACGGCGGGGGTCTTCAAAAGACGCTCGTCCAAAGCGGAAACTTCTTCCGGATTTTTGGAATCGGGAATGAGGAAGATCACAAGTTTTTCCAAAAGGGGTGCGCAGGGCACCAGGAGAAGGGTGCAAAGAACGTTGAATACCGAGTGGCAGATGGCAATGCCGGAAAGTGAGGCGGCATCTCCCAGCAGTGCGGGAGCAAATACCGCTTTTACTACCAAAAATACGATCAGCAAAATTGCCGTTCCGATCACGTTGAAAGCAAGGTGAACAAGAGCCGTGCGCTTTGCGTTTTTGTTTGCCCCTACACCGGATAGCATAGCAGTGATACAGGTACCGATATTCTGACCCATAATGATGGGAATGGCAGAGCCGTAGGCAATTTGTCCCGTGGAGGCAAGGGCCTGCAGGATACCCACAGAAGCAGAACTGGACTGAATGATGGCGGTGAGCACGGCGCCGGCCAGCACGCCCAAAATGGGATTTTCAAAAAGAGTGAAAAGACCGGTAAAGGCGGGAACGTTTTTCAGTCCCTGCACCGCACCGCTCATGGTGTCCATACCAAACATCAAGGTAGCAAAGCCCAGAAGGATGGTAGCGGTATCTTTCTTCTTGGTATCTTTTCCGAAAAGGTAAAAGATAATGCCGATCAGAGCCAAAATGGGAGTGAAGGAAGTAGGCTTTAATAACTGTACAAAAATGTTTTCACCTTCGATTCCCGCAAGGGAAAGGATCCAGGCGGTAACGGTGGTACCGACATTGGCGCCCATAATGACGGAAATGGCCTGGCGAAGGGTCATCAGTCCCGAGTTTACAAAGCCGACTACCATAACGGTGGTGGCAGAGGAACTTTGAATAATGGCGGTAACGGTAAGACCGGTCAAAAGTCCCATAAGCGGGTTTTTGGTCAGTTTTTCTAAAAAGGACCGAAGGGAATTGCCTGCTCTTCGTTCCAGGGCCGCGCCCATCAGGCTCATACCGAAGAGAAAGAGGCTCAGACCCCCGACCATGGTAAGTAGATCAAAAATACTCATTTTTTCTCCTTGTTTTTTTGTTGTAGTTATGTTGATTTACTTCTATTTATAGGAAAGCAGAGCCTGCTATTATTGTCTTCCGAAAAGGAAAAGAAAATACTTTTTTTATCTTTGATTTTTCCGGGTAAAAGAACGAAAAAACTTCCCTTTGTCATCTTAACAAAAAGATTTTGAAATGAAAAGGGGTTTTGTCAATTTTTGTAAAAAAGGTGTCAAAATCGGTAAAAACCCTGGGCATTTTTGTATATTTTAATGGAAAGAAAAGTTTCCGTTTGGACCTTGTTTTTTCCGGCTTAGAATTTCTTGACAAAGGAAGGAAAAATCAGTATAATTCTTATTTGTTAGGTACCTAACAATTTTTTTGAAAGAGAAAAACGAAAATGTCAAATTTACCCGGAGAGTTTCGCTTCGGCCGTGAGATTCAGTTTGTTTCCAAAAGTTTCCGCAGGCTTGCGGATGAAAATTTAAATCAAGAGGGCATTACCGTAAGTCAGCTTCGTGTCCTTTGCTACGTATCCCAAAAAGGGAAAGAAGGCAAGGTGTACCAAAAAGATCTGGAGGAGCATTTCGGGATCCGCCGTTCCAGCGTCACTGAGCTTTTACAGAATATGGAAAAAAGCGGAATTTTAACGCGAACCCCTTGTGCTACCGATGCCAGGACCCGTGAGATCGTCTTAACGGAAAAGGGTGCGGTTCTAGACGAAAGACTAAAAGAATATATTACCGGTTTGGAAGAGGAATTTTTAAAAGGCTTCTCCCGGGAAGAAAAAGAGCTTCTTGCTTCCTTCCTCATTAGACTTAGCGAAAATTTAGAAAATGCCAAAGGAGATCGTTTATGATACGCACCCTTTTATCTCATATCAAAGAATATAAGATCTACGCTTTCCTAACCCCCGTGGTGATGATCGGGGAAGTGGTGATGGAGGTTCTCATTCCTTTCGTTATGGCGGATATGATCGATAACGGAATCCGCACAGGGGACCTTTCTTACGTAGTGAAAAAAGGCCTTTTGATGGTTTTGATGAGCCTTGTCTCTCTGGTGTTCGGCGCTTTGGGCGGAATGCTTGGATCCAAGGCCGCCATGGGCTTTGCGAAAAATTTGCGCACGGCGCTTTTTTCCAAGGTCCAGGACTTTTCTTTCGGTAACGTAGACCATTTTTCTACCTCTTCTCTCATTACCCGCGTAACCACTGACGTAAACCACGTGCAGATGGCCTTTATGATGCTCATCCGCTCGGCGGTGAGAAGCCCTATGATGCTGATCGGCGCGGTGATCATGGCGGTGCGCATCAATTCCAAACTTGCTCTGATCTTTCTTGTGGCCATTCCCGTTCTGGCTCTTGCTTTTTGGCTCATTTCTTCTACTGCCCATCCCAGATTTAAGAAAATGCTGAAAAAGTATGACGGACTTAATGCTGCCGTGCAGGAAAATCTCATTGCCATTCGCATTGTGAAGGCATTTGTCCGGGAAGAGCATGAAAAAGAAAAATTTGAACTGAGTGCCAGTGACGTTCGTCAGGCCCAGATGAAGGCGGAAAAGGTTATCATCTTAAACGGACCTGTCATGCAGCTTACCATGTACGCCTGCATTTTATCGGTTCTGTTTATCGGCGGTAAAATGATCATCGGCGGCACTTTTGCTCTGGGTCAGCTAGCCAGCTTTTTAACCTATATCGGTCAGATCTTAAATAGCCTTATGATGCTCTCCATGCTCTTTATGATGATGATCATCTCCCTTGCGGCTATGCGCCGGATTTATGAGGTGCTTTCCGAAGTGCCGGATATCTCCGATGAAGAAGCAAAAGAAGGCGCAGTTCCCGAAAACGGTAAGATCGAATTTCAGAACGTATCCTTCTCTTATCATAAAGACCCGGAGCGTCTTCACCTGGAAAATATTAATCTTTCCATTGAGAGTGGGGAGACCATCGGTATCATCGGCGGTACCGGTAGCGCCAAGACCAGCCTTGTTCAGCTGATCCCCCGTCTTTACGATCCCATAGAAGGCCAGGTTTTGGTGGGTGGCAGAAATGTGAAGGATTATCCTCTTTCCTCTCTTCGCGACAGCGTTGCCATGGTACTGCAGAAAAACGTGCTCTTTTCCGGTACCATCCGGGAAAATCTATTGTGGGGCAATGAAAACGCTACGGAAGAAGAGATCGTTAAGGCCTGCGAAAACGCAGACGCCCACGGCTTTATTTCTTCCTTCCCCGACGGGTATGAAACGGTTTTGGGCCAAGGGGGTGTCAACGTGTCCGGCGGCCAGAAGCAAAGACTTTGTATTGCCAGAGCGCTTCTGAAAAAGCCCAAGATCTTAATTTTAGACGATTCGACCAGCGCGGTGGATACGGCTACCGATTCCCGTATCCGCGCCGCCTTTAAAAAGAACCTTTCCGGTGTTACCACGCTTATCATCGCCCAGAGAATTCTCTCGGTGATGGAAGCAGACCGCATTATCGTCATGGACGACGGTAAGATCTGTGACGTGGGCACCCACAAAGAACTGCTTGACAGATGCGAAATTTACAAAGAGGTTTATACCTCCCAGCAGAAAGGAGAGAACGAATAATGCCTCCCGCAAAAAGACCTCCGGAAAAACCGAAAAACGTGGGCCTTACCTTAAAGCGCATTTTTTCCTATCTTTCCGATTCTAAAATTCTTCTCATCGCTTTCTTTTTCGGCGTTGTGATCACTGCTCTCTCCCAGGTTTACGGCGGCGCCCTTTTGCGTCCCGTGATCGACGAGGGCATTGCTCCCTTGGTGGAGGATAAATTAAATCCCGTTTTATGGCAGAATTTTATTCTGATGCTTTTCAGAATGGCACTTGTGTACGTGGCCGGCGCACTTTCTACCTGGGGTTATTCCAGAATTATGCTGACCCTTTCCACCGGTGCACTGCTTCAGATCCGAAAAGACCTTTTCCGGGCAATGGAATCTCTTCCTATCCGCTTTTTTGATACCCATACCCACGGGGAACTGATGAGCCTTTATACCAACGACGTAGACGCCATCCGTGAAATGCTCTCTAATTCCGTAGCCAATATCCTTTCCGGCTTTCTTACGGTAGTGGGCTATTTTACGGTGATGCTTCAGACCTCCTGGCAGCTTACCGTTGTGGTCATCTTCTCCCTTGTTTTGATGATCTTTGTAACGAAGGTGATCGGCGGCAGAAGTGCCCGCTTCTTTATCCGTCAGCAAGGGGCTTTGGGCAAGGTGAACGGCTACGTGGAAGAGATGATCGAAGGACAGAAGGTGGTAAAGGTCTTCTGCCACGAGAAACAGGCCAAAGAGGGCTTTGAAGAGCTGAACGAAAACCTTTGCCGGTGTGCAACCTCCGCTCATACCTTCGCCAGTATCTTAATGCCCATTATGAACAACTTAAATCATATCAACTACGCTCTGGTTGCTACCTGTGGCGCCGCCTTTAGCATTTTGTATCCCCAAGGGCTTTCCGTTGGTATGCTTATTGCATTTCTCACTTATACCAATAATTTTTCCCGTCCCTTCAGCCAGCTTTCCCAGCAGTTGAATTCCATTCTTACCGCCCTTGCCGGTGCGGAGAGGATCTTCCGTGTGATCGACGAAAAGCCGGAAGAGGACAACGGCTACGTAACGCTGGTTTATGCGGAAAAGGATGAAGAAGGCAATATCCGGGAGGCGGATCACCGCACGGGCCTTTGGGCTTGGCGCCATCCTCATAAGGCAGACGGCACCGTGACCTATACCCAGCTCCGGGGTGACGTGGTACTGGAGGACGTGACCTTTGGCTATACGGAAGAGAAGACCGTTTTAAAGAACGTTTCCCTCTACGCCAAGCCGGGACAGAAAATCGCCTTTGTCGGTTCTACCGGTGCCGGTAAGACCACCATTACCAATCTCATCAACCGCTTTTACGACGTGCCCGACGGAAAGATCCGCTATGACGGCATCAATATCAATAAGATCAAAAAGAGCGATCTTCGCCGAAGCCTTGGTATGGTACTCCAGGATTCTCATTTGTTCTCCGGCACGATTTTAGATAATATCCGCTACGGAAAACTGGACGCTACGGATGAAGAGTGCATCCGCGCCGCAAAACTAGCCAATGCGGATTCCTTTATCCGCCACCTGCCCGATGGATACAATACCTATATTACCGGCGACGGCGCCAACCTTTCCCAGGGCCAGGTACAGCTTCTTAATATCGCCCGTGCGGCGGTGGCAGATCCCCCCGTTCTGATTCTGGACGAGGCTACCAGTTCCATCGATACCCGTACGGAGGCTCTTATTGAGCAGGGTATGGATCAGCTCATGGAGGGAAGAACCGTATTTGTCATTGCTCACAGACTTTCCACCGTGCGTAATTCCAACGCCATTATGGTGCTGGAAGACGGCAAGATCTGTGAAAGAGGAGATCACGAGGATCTCATTTCTCAAAAAGGTCGCTACTATAAGCTTTATACCGGCGCCTTTGAATTAACTTAAAAATTTCGCCCCGGATTTCTTTTGTGAAAAACTTGCAAAGAGCTCCGGGGCGTAGTATAATGATTTCTAGTTTAGAAAGGCGGTACGGTATGGATACAAAAAGCATTTCCGATTGTGAATCCTGTCTTTATTTTGATTACGATGAAGAGTGGGACTGCGAGATTTGCACCTTGAATCTGGATGAAGACGAAATGGAGCGTCTTGTCAGCGGTCGGTATCCCACTTGTCCCTATTACCGCTTTTACGATGAGTATAAATTGGTTCAGAAGCAGAATTAGAAAAGGAGAATCCTATGAGAATCGTTATTAAAGTAGGCACGTCCACCCTTGCTCATGCAACCGGAAGACTGAATATCCGCAGAGTGGAGGAAATGTGCAAGGTATTAAGCGATCTGAAAAATTTCGGCCATCAGGTGATCCTGGTATCCAGCGGCGCGATCGGAATGGGCGTGGGAAAACTGAATTTGAAATCCCGTCCCGAAGATATTCCTACCAAGCAGGCCGCCGCGGCTGTGGGTCAGTGTGAACTGATGTATACTTACGATAAGCTTTTTTCCGAATATAATCACACCGTTGCCCAGATCTTACTGACCGGGTATGACGTAAAGAATGAAGAGAGCCATCAGCATTTTCGCAATACCATGGCCCGTCTTTTAGAGCTTGGCGTTCTGCCCATTATCAATGAAAATGACAGCGTTGCTACGGAGGAGCTTGTTATCGGGGATAACGATACCCTGGCCGCTATCGTAGCAGAGTCCTGCGGGGCAGAACTTTTGGTGCTTTTATCCGATATCGACGGTCTTTACACCGCCGATCCTCATACGGATCCCGGCGCAGTCCTTATTCCTAAAGTATATGAAATTGATGAAAAGATCCTATCCCTGGCAGGCGGCAAAGGCTCCAGCCTTGGCACCGGCGGAATGCAGACCAAACTTTCTGCCGCCGGTATTGCAACCTCCGCCGGCTGTGATATGATCATTGCCAACGGGAAAGACCCCCGCATCCTTTACAAAATTTGCGAAGGGGAAGAGGTGGGCACCCGCTTTGTAGCAGGGGGCAAGAAATGAAAGAAACCCTTGAAATTTTAAAAGAGGCAAAAGAAGCCAGCCGATGGGTGAATTTCCTTTCCGAGGAAGAAAAGAATAAGGCACTCTCCGAAATGGCTACCGCTCTTTTGGAAGAGAAGGATACCATCCTTTCTGAAAATGAAAAGGATCTTTTGGCGGCCAAAGGAAGCATTTCCCCGGTTATGATGGACCGCCTTCGCCTGACGGAAGATAGGATATGCGGTATGGCGGACGGCATCCGGGCTCTTATTTCTCTTCCCGATCCGGTAGGAAAAGTACTGAAGGAAGTAAAGAGGGAAAACGGTCTTTTGATTCGCAAAGTGTCCTGTCCTTTGGGAGTGGTGGGTATCATTTACGAATCCCGTCCCAATGTAACCAGTGACGCGGCAAGCCTTGCCATAAAAAGCGGAAACGCTTGCGTACTCCGTGGCGGGAAAGAAGCTTTCCGAACTTCTTTTGCTATCGTTCGTGCCATGCGCCGCGGTCTTGAAAAACTCGGCCTTCCCGGCCAGATCATCTCTTTTGTGGAGGATACCACAAGAGAGAGCGCCATGGAAATGATGCGGGCAGATTCTTATCTTGATATGCTCATTCCCCGTGGCGGTGCAGGACTGATTCGCGCCTGCGTGGAAAACGCTACCGTTCCTTGTATTCAGACCGGTACCGGTATCTGCCACGTGTACGTAGACAAGAAGGCAGATCTTGATATGGCCCTTCGCATTATTGAAAATGCGAAAGTCAGCCGTCCTTCCGTTTGCAATGCGGCGGAGGTGCTTTTGGTAGCAGAAGAAGTGGCAGAAGCCTTTCTTCCCATGGTAAAGGCAAAACTTTGTGATGAAAGAAAAGAAAATCCCGTAGAGCTTCGTCTTTGTCCCAAGGCGCAGAAGATCATCTCCGGCACCCCCGCAGGAGAAAAGGATTTCGATACGGAATTTTTGGATTATATTCTGGCGGTAAAGGTTGTAAAAGACGTAGAAGAAGCCTGCGAGCATATCCGTCTGCACTCCACCGGCCATTCCGAGGCCATCGTTACCTCTTGTGAGAAAACGGCGGATTATTTTACCAAGATCGTAGACAGCACTTCCGTATACGTAAACGCTTCCACCCGCTTTACCGACGGCGGTGAATTCGGTCTTGGCTGTGAAATGGGTATCTCCACCCAAAAGCTTCACGCCAGAGGACCTATGGGTCTGGAAGAACTTTGCACGTACAAATATATGATTACAGGCTGTGGCACTGTAAGATAAGGAGTAGGAAATGAAGATCGGTTTTATTGGAACGGGAAATATGGGCTCGGCCCTTGCTACCAGCGTTTCGAAAGCAATGAAAGACGCTCAGCTTTTCTTTTCTGACTTTGCTAAGGAAAAAGCCGTTTCCCTTGCAGAAAAACTTTCCGGCAAGGCTACGGATAATCTTTCTATGGTAAAGGAATGTGACCTTGTCTTTTTAGGCGTAAAGCCGCAAGGCTTGCCCCAGCTTCTTTCCGAGATCTCCGGAGAGGTGAAAAAGAGAGAGGGCAGTCTTACTCTCGTTACCATGGCGGCAGGCGTGAAAACAAAGGCCCTGCTTTCCGCTCTGGGAGAAGATACGCCGGTGATCCGCATTATGCCCAATACCCCCGTTTTCGTAGGAGAAGGGGTGGTGGCATACTGCGCGAAAAACGTAAAGAAAGAGATAGAAGAGGCTTTCGTTTCTTCTCTTTCTGCTGCCGGTCTTGTAGAAAAGATCGAGGAAGAAAAAATTGATGCGGCCAGCGCGCTTCACGGCTGTGGTCCCGCCTTTGCCTATCTTTTCGTAGAGGCGCTGGCAGACGGCGCGGTTTCCTGCGGTCTTTCAAGGGATGCGGCTCTCCGCTTTGCCGCCCAGACCGTAAAGGGAAGCGCGGAAATGGTACTGAAGACCGGCACTCACCCCGGCGCATTAAAAGATGCGGTCTGCAGTCCCGGCGGTACTACCATTGAGGGCGTTCGTACCCTGGAGGAACAGGGCTTCCGCGGCGCTGTAATGGATGCGGTCATCGCCGCCTATGACAGAACCCTGGAGCTGGGAAAATAAAAACAAAAAAAGAAAAAGCAACCGATCATCGGTTGCTTTTTTTGTTTTAATATCCGCGGTAAACACTGTCGATGCCGAAATATTCTTCCAGGGTGATCCAGTTACCGCCGTTATAAAGTTCTTTTGCCAGATCTTCTCCCACGTAGCGGTAGTGCCAGGGCTCGAAAATGTAGCCGGTAATATGGCTCTTATTTTCCGGGTAGCGGAGAATATAGCCGAATTTATAGGCGTTTTCGGAGAGCCAGTCCAGGGTAGGCTTGATGGCCGGGGTCTTGGCGTCTACGGAGCTGGAGGTCACAAGGTCCATAGCAAGTCCGGTCTGGTGTTCGCTGTGACCGGGTCTTGCGGAGAAGGTCAGCGCCTGCTCCAGACCGTGATTCTTTACGTAGCCGTTAAAGATATAGTTCTGATCGTTCCAGGAGCGGTAAGCGCTCTTGATGGTAAGAGTGAATCCTGCTTCTTTTGCCCCTTCTCTCATTCTGTAATAGGCGCTTTCCGCATCCTTTTGCAGGTAAGGAGAAGTGTAGGATTTGGGAAGGGAATAACTCTTGTTGGCAATCAGTACCCCGTCTACGGTGCAAAGGCCGTTTTTGATGATAAGGGTCTTTCCGTTTGCGGTAGTAAAGGTGCCGTCTTCCATTCTGCTGTCACCGGAGGAAGCACCGCCGGATCCGGTGTTAGGTGCGTCAATGACGGTAAGCTTTAAAATCTTTTCCGTTTTCAGGCCCTTTTCATCGGTAGCTACAAGCATGGGAGTGTAGGAACCCACTTTCGTAAGGTCATAGGAACCGGTAAGGGTAACGGTAAGAGAGGCGCCGTCGTGATCCTTTGCCGTAAAAAGCGTAAGATCGATGACACCGCCGCGATAAACGGTAAGACTTTCCGGCCCGAAAATCTGAGGCGCGGAGCGAGTGGGAGTAGAAGGGGGATTTGCTGACTGATTCTCTTTGTTGTTTTCCAAAAAGAAGGTAATCACAAGTTTTTCCTCACTTTCGATACCAAGGCGATTTTTCACCTTGTAGGAAAACGTTACACTTCCTTCTTTTGAAGAATCCAGCATCTTGTCGGCGTTTAATAGCTTTCCGCCCTTTACCTTTGTAATCACATCGGAAAGGGTAAGTTCTTCTCCCACCGGGTAGGAAAGAGAAGAAATTTCGGCTTTTGGCTTCTGAAAGAGGAGAACCAAAAATACCGACAGGAGAACCAGAACGGCCAAAAGGACGTATGCCCTTTTGGCGATCCTATTCTTTTTTCTCTTCTTTTTCATTGTATTTTATTTCTTATTCATATATGCCCATCCGTGACGGCACATATCTTCAATATTGTATTTTGCTTTCCAGCCTAAAAGTTTTTCTGCTTTTTCGGTGTTGGCGTAGCAGCTGCCGATATCACCGGGACGTCTGTCTACGATCTTGTAATTTACCTTTACACCGCTTGCCTTTTCAAAAGCGTCAACCAGTTCCAGTACGCTGGTACCCTTGGAGGTGCCGAGGTTTACGGCTTCTGCGCCTTTGTTCTTTACTGCGTAGTCCAGGGCTTTTAAGTGTCCCTGCGCCAGGTCTACTACGTGGATGTAGTCGCGAACGCCGGTTCCGTCGGGGGTGTCGTAGTCGTTACCGAATACGGAAAGGCAGGGAAGGATGCCTGCGGCAACTCTTGCGATATAGGGGAAGAGGTTGTTGGGAATACCGCTGGGGTTTTCACCGATGATACCGCTTTCGTGTGCGCCGATGGGGTTAAAGTAGCGGAGAAGCACTACGCTCCATTCGGGATCGGAGTGTGCCAGGTCGGAAAGGATCTGCTCCAGCATTAGCTTTGTCCAGCCGTAGGGGTTGGTGCAGGAGGTGGGCATATCTTCTTTGAAAGGAGAAACGTTGTTCATACCGTAAACGGTAGCGGAGGAGGAGAATACGATGGTCTTACAACCGTGGTTTCTCATTACGTCGCAAAGGATGAGGGTGCCGGTGATGTTGTTGTGATAGTATTCCAGAGGAATCTCAACGGATTCACCAACCGCCTTCAGTCCTGCAAAGTGGATTACCGCGTCGATTTTGTTTTCACTAAATACCTTTTCCAGGGCCTCTTTATCGCGGATGTCAGCCTCGTAAAATGCGGGGCGCTTTCCGGTGATCTTTTCAATATCGTCCAGAACCTTGATATTAGAATTGCAAAGGTTATCTACGATAATGGGGTCGTGGCCTTCGCCGATGAGTTCAACAACAGTGTGGGAGCCGATAAAGCCGACGCCTCCGGTAACAAGAATTTTCATAGTGTTTTCCTTTCTTTACTTGTGAAATAGTTTTTTGGTTTGATATTCGGGGTCGCAGGTCAGATTCATTCCCAGTTTTCGGAAGGTACTGGCATCTGCCTCCGATAAAATAACGGTGGAGTGGGCCTCGCATCCCTTTAAAAGGGGCAGGCACTCAATGGCTCTCTTTGCGTTCTGATCGTGAGCCGCTGCAATGGAAAGAGCGATGAGCACTTCATTGGTATGAAGTCTGGGGTTGTGGTTGCCGAGATTTTTGATCTTCAGCTCCTGGACCGGTTCGATTACCTCGCAGGAAATGAGATCTACTTCTTTTTCAATACCCGCCAGGGCCTTTAAAGCATTTAAAAGCAGAGCGGAGGAGGCGCCCAAGAGCCGGGAGGTCTTTCCTACCACTACCCGTTTATCGGGAAGCTCCAGCGCCGCCGCGGGCTGGCCGGTCTCTTCCTTCTTATCCCGGGCAAGCTGGGCAAAGGCTCTGTCCTCCGGCGCGATCTGGGCCTGGGTCATTAGAAGTTTTAACTTGGAAATGGCACCGTCTACGCTATTGCCTTTTCTTTTTTCACATTCTGCGGCAAAGTAGCGGCGGATGATCTCGTTGCAGGAGGCCATCTTGCAAACCTCATCGTCGGTAATGCAGTAGCCTGCCATATTAACACCCATATCCGTGGGGGATTTATAAGGAGAGGCGCCGTAGATCTTTTCAAACATGGCCCGAACTACGGGGAAGATCTCTACGTCGCGGTTGTAGTTGACAGTGGTCTGGCCGTAGGCTTCCAGGTGGAAGGGATCCAGCATATTGACGTCGTTTAAGTCGGCGGTAGCCGCTTCGTAAGCAAGGTTTACCGGGTGGTTTAAGGGCAGGTTCCAGATGGGAAAGGTCTCAAATTTGGCGTAGCCAGCTTTGATGCCCTTTAAGTTATCATGGTAAAGCTGAGATAAGCAAACTGCCATTTTACCGCTGCCGGGACCGGGAGCGGTAATGACCACAAGGCTTCTTTCGGTTTCGATGTATTCGTTCTTGCCGTAGCCGTCTTTACTGATCACCTTCTGGATATCTTCCGGATAGCCTTCAATGGAGTAGTGGCAGTATACCCGGATGCCAAGGCTTTCCAGCTTTTCTCTGAATTTCAGAGCGGAGGGCTGACCGGCAAAGCGGGTGAGAACCACACTGCCTACGGAAAGACCGCAGCCACGGAACGCGTCGATAAGGCGAAGGGTATCCTGGTCGTAGGTAATACCAAGGTCACCCCGGACTTTGTTCTTTTCAATGTCGTAGGCATTGACAACCAAAACGATCTCTGCTTCATCCTTTAGCTGCATCAGCATACGGATCTTACTGTCGGGACAAAAACCGGGGAGAACCCGGGAAGCGTGAAAGTCGTCAAAGAGCTTTCCGCCGAATTCCAGATACAGCTTTCCACCGAATTTTCCGATGCGCTTTTTGATCTGCTCGGATTGCAAGCTTAAATATTTTTCATTGTCAAATCCGATTTTGCTCATACTCATTTTTAAAACCTTATTCTTTCAACAAAAATTCATCTACTATTATAATATAATTTTTTTCTCTTTTCAACTAGAAAAAGATAAAATATGAGAAAAAATGCAGAAAAAAGAAAGAAGAAAAAAGCTTTTTCCGTCACTGTCGTCTTTTTCCTTTAAAATCCGTGTATATTTTGTTTTTTCATTTCTTGCCCCGGGAGAAGGGAACGCCCCTATTTGACAAAATCGGTATGAAAAAAGGCGTATACTTTTTTTCGGAGGATACGTCATGAGTGAAATCTTATATCTGGATCTTTATTTTTTGATAAATTTTTCGATGGACCTGGTTGCCCTTGCTGTTTCCGGTCTTGCTACTTCCGAGAAGACCAATTTCAAAAGGCTTTTTCTTGCTTCTTTTTTGGGGGCTGTCATCTCTTGCGTTCTTGTGTGTTTGCACCTTGGAAAGATCATAAATTTTCTTTTCAGTATTCCGGCTCTGTTTGCCGTGCTGTACGTAGGATTTGGAAAGAGAAACGGGAAGAGAATGCTGCGCATCACCCTTTTTTATTTGGCCTCGTCGCTGTTTTTAGGGGGTGCGGTGGAAGCCATTTCTTATTATATGGGCCGAAACGGGAAACTGACCTTGGGCGTATTTTTGACCCTTTTATTTTTATCTTTCGGCGTTTTTCAGCTTTTCGGCAGGAGCCTGAATCGAAAACTGGAAACGGCAGTGGTCAGCCTTTCCATCCGTTTTTCCGGCAGGTCAGAATATTTCTTCGGCCTGGTGGATTCGGGACTCCTTCTTCGGGACCCGGAAAAAGGTCTGCCGGTCCTGATTTTAAAGGCGGAGTACGCCTCACCTCTTTTGTCCCGGGAGGAGGTTGAAAAAATGAAAAGCGGCGGGGAGGGAAGCATTCCTATCCCTATGAAGACCGCTTCGGGGGAAGGGCTGCTTTACGCCTTCCGTCCCGACGGAGTAAGCGTTGTAAAAAGCGGTAGCAAACGAAAAAAGAAAGAGGAGAGGGAAGTCTTGGTGGCACTGGATTTTTCCGGCGGCGGTTTCGGCGGTTGTCCTTGCCTTGTGCCCCTTTCCGTATTGTAGGAGGCGAAGTATGAAAAACTGTTTTAGTGGCATCCCGGCGCTTTTTCGTCGGATCTTGATTCTTGTAAAAAAAGATTTTTTTGGTCAGAATGAAGTCTTTTATATCAACGGAACAGAGGAATTGCCTCCTCCCTTGGATGCAGATTCGGAACGGGAGTGCATCCGGAATATGGAAGAAGGAATCCGGGTGGAGGAAAACCGGAATGTGCTGGTGGAACATAATCTGCGCCTTGTGGTATACATAGCGAAAAAGTTTGAAAATACCGGGGTGGGAATGGAGGATCTTATTAGCATAGGCACCATCGGTCTGATTAAAGGGATCACCAGTTTCCGTTCGGAAAAGAATATCAAACTTGCCACCTATTCTTCCAAATGCATTGAAAATGAAATTTTAATGTTTTTAAGAAAACTTTCCACCCGCAGGCAGGAGATCTCCATTGATGAGCCACTGAACGTAGATTGGGACGGAAACGAATTGCTTTTAGGGGATATTCTGGGAACGGACGGCCAGGAGATCAGCCGGGACCTGGAGCGGGAGGAGGATATGCGGGAGCTTCTTCGGGCGCTGATGACCCTTCCTCAAAGGGACCGGGAAATTATCGTAGCCCGTTTTGGGCTTTTGGGTCAGAAGGAACTGACCCAAAAAGAAGTGGCGGAGAAAATGGGCATTTCCCAGTCCTATATTTCAAGATTGGAGAAGAAAATTATTTTAAGGCTGAAAAAACAGCTTCTTTCCCATTTTTAAAAATTTGCCAAGGTAGAAAAACTGTGATATACTGGGGACGATAATATAAAAGGAGATGCCAATGAAGACACTTTCCGATTTTTTGATCCCCGATATTATTTGCGATACCGTCCGCCAGGTTCCCTTTGCCTCTTTTGTGGAAAAGGGCGTGCGGGTCATTGCTTTCGATATTGATAATACCCTGGTTCCTTACGACGTTCCCAGTGCCGATCAAGAACTTCAGGACTTCCTTTTCTCTCTGAAGAATTTGGGTGTGAAGATCGCCTTCGTTTCCAATAATACGCCCCAGAGAGTTTCTCTTTTCAACGAGCCCTTCGGCTTTTTTACCGTACCTGATGCCCACAAGCCTTTGCGCAGTGCATTAAAGCCTGTCATCACTCATTTCGGCGTAAAGCCGAAAGAGGTACTTTTGGTGGGCGATCAGCTTTTGACCGACGTTTTAAGCGCCCGTATCTGGGGTGCTTTTGCCGCCACCGTTTTGCCTATCAAGAAGGTGGAAAGTCGCTTTTTCCGTTTCAAGAGAAAACTGGAAAAACCCTTTGTGAAAAAGTATTATAAAAGGCAGGGGAAATAAAAGATGAACGTGCTTGACCGCTTTCGCGAAACCCTTTATTCGGGAGAGGGCGCGCTGATCTTTTCCCGGGTTTCCAGAGCCTATCTTACCACTTTCTTTTCTTCCGACGGGGTTCTGTTTGTAACCAAAGAAAAAGCGCTTTTGTTTTTGGATTCCCGCTATTTTGAGATGGCGATCCTTTCTCAAGAAAGAGGGGAGATGCCGAAGGATCTTACCATTTGCCCCACGCCTTACGGCCCGGC
Source organism: Eubacteriales bacterium (assembly GCA_045590715.1). Taxonomy (GTDB): domain Bacteria; phylum Bacillota; class Clostridia; order Oscillospirales; family SIG627; genus RGIG5579. The sequence goes on from JAZNRO010000092.1 coordinate 23,779, forward strand.
CCTTTGTGAGATCTTGAAAGAAGAGGCTGTTCATACCCTTCTTTTTGAAGACAGGGAAACGACCTGTTTTTCTTTGGCGGAACTAAAAAAGAAATTTTCTGCTACCGAATTTTCTCCCCTGGGTGATCGCATTGAGAAAATGAGAGTGGTAAAAAGCAAAAAAGAGATCGAGTTGATCCGTGCTTCCCAAAGTCTTGCGGAAGAAGCTTTTTCTTATATCCTTACCCGCATCGCACCCGGCCGATGGGAAAGGGAGATTGCCGCAGAACTGGAATTTTATTTGAAGAAAAACGGAGCGTCCGGCCCTTCCTTTGAAACCATTTGCGTTTCCGGACCTCGCAGTTCTTTGCCCCACGGTACGCCGGAAGGAAAAGTTGAGAACAATGCTTTTCTGACCCTGGATTTCGGCGCTTACCTTTCCGGCTACGCTTCCGATATGACCCGTACGGTCTGCGTAGGAAAGGCAGACGAAGAAATGAAGCGGGTGTATGAAACGGTCTTTTTCGCGCAAGAAGCAGGCCTTTCTGCAGTGAAGGCGGGAGTACTTGGAAAAGACGTGGACCTTGCCGCAAGGGACGTAATTGAGAAGGCCGGCTTTGGTCAGTATTTCGGCCACAGCACCGGTCACGGCATCGGACTTTGCGTGCACGAAGCCCCATCCTTTTCGCCCCGCAGCGAAGAGATCATTCCCCAGGGCGCGGTGCTTTCCGTAGAACCGGGCATCTATCTGCCGGGAAAATTCGGCGTCCGTATTGAGGATCTGGTAGTAGTAAGAGAAGGCGGATGCGAGAATCTAAACCGAAGCCCGAAAGAACTTATTGAATTATAATGGGATTTTTTGCAAATACATCTTGCAAAAGGTGGAAAAAAGTTGTATAATCTTCTCATAGAATGATTATTTTTTTATTTTGGAGGATACTATGGCAATTACAGCAGGCGATTTTAGAAACGGCGTAACATTTGAGATGGACGGCGCTGCAATGCAGGTGATTGAATTCCAGCACGTAAAACCCGGTAAGGGCGCAGCATTCGTTCGTACCAAGCTGAGAAATGTGATCACCGGTTCTGTGGTGGAAAAAACCTTTAACCCCACCGAAAAATTCACCCCCGCTTTTGTAGAAAGAAAAGATATGCAGTACTCCTATGACGATGGAGATCTGTATCACTTTATGGATACCGAAACCTGGGAAGAGACCCTGGTTGACCACAACCTGGTTGGTGACAACTTCAAGTTCGTGAAGGAAGAAATGATCTGCAAAGTTCTTTCTTTCAAGGGCAGTGTATTCGGCGTTGAGCCCCCCATGTTCGTAGAACTTGCCGTTACCCAGACCGATCCCGGCTTTAAGGGCGACACCGCTACCGGTGCTTCCAAGCCCGCTACTCTGGAAACCGGCGCACAGATCAAAGTACCTTTGTTCGTAAACGAAGGCGACGTACTGAAGATCGATACCCGTACCGGCGAATATCTGGAAAGAGTATAAACTAGGAGAAAGAATATGACGATTACCGAAAAGGTTGCATATCTGAAGGGCCTGATGGAAGGACTTGACTTCCAGGCAGACACCAAAGAAGGAAAACTCATCAAACTGATGGCAGACATTCTTGACGATATGGCAGAAGAAATTCTGACCCTTCAGGATGACGTGGACGATATCAACGAATATCTGGAAGCAGTTGATGAAGACCTTACCAACGTAGAAGAAGAGATCTTCGGTGAATATGACGACGATGACCTCGACTGCGATTGCTGCGATTGTTGTGATGAGGAAGAGGATTGCTACGAAGTAACCTGTCCTTCCTGCGAAAACACCGTTTGCTTTGAGGAGATCCCCGAGGATAAGGTGTTCCCCTGTCCCGCTTGCGGTAAGGATATTCCCCTGGATGACTGATTTTGAAAATCTCCGGCTTCTGCCGGAGATTTTTCGTGTGTTTTAGGAGTTTTTATGAAGGAAATCAAAACGGAAGAAATTTCCCGTCGGGCGGCCGAGCTTTTTCTCGCCGGTTATAATTGCGCCCAGGCGGTATACGCGGCCTTCGCCCCTATTATCGGTGTGGACGAAAAAGAGGCCTTGAAAATCGCTGCTCCTTTTGGCGGCGGCTTCGGCAGACTTCGTCACGTTTGCGGAGCATTCAGCGGTATGAATCTGGTCTTGGGAAATCTTTGCGGGTACGATGATCTGTCTTCCCCCGAAAAGGATCTTCTTTATCCCAGAGTGCAGGAGCTTGCCCGCAGATTTGAAACCGTTCAGGGCAGTATTATCTGCAAGGACATTTTGAAAAACAAGGCCGAGATCGGCGGTACAGCTTCCCCCCGGACCAAAGAGTTTTATGCCAAGCGCCCCTGCGCCTATGTGGTGGAAGAGGGAGCGCGTATCCTTATAGAATATCTAAAGGAGGAAAAGCTTTTATGAAAAAGAACAAACTGCTTCAGCTGTTTTTGAGCTTTTTTAAGATCGGCGCCTTTACCTTCGGCGGTGGATACGCTATGATCTCGATTATTGAAAATGAATGTGTCAGTGAGAAAAAGTGGCTGACCCACGATGAAATGATGGATATTACCGTAGTAGCGGAATCCACCCCCGGCCCTTTGGCCATCAATACCGCCACTTTCGTTGGTTATAAGGTGGGCGGCGCCTTGGGTTCTGCCTTTGCTACCTTCGGTGTGGTTCTTCCTTCTCTTGTGATCATCAGCATGATCGCGCTGTTTTTGGAAAATTTCCTTGAGATCACTTGGGTTGCCAGTGCCTTTAAAGGAATCAAGGCGGCGGTGGCTTTTTTGATCTTCGGTGCCGGTATGAAGATGTTTCGGAAGATGAAAAAGGATATTCTTTCCGTTGTTATCTTTTCCTTGGCTCTTCTGATTATGATGGGAGCCAATTTCGGCCTTTACACCGTCTCTTCCATTTATCTGATTTTGATCTCCGCTGTGATCGGACTTGTGGCATACGGCGTTAGCCTTATCCGGAAAGGAGAGAAAAAATGACGGCTCTTCTTCATTTGTATTTTGAATTTGTGAAGGTGGGTCTTTTCACCTTCGGCGGCGGATACGGCGCGATCCCGATTATCCGCGATACCATTCTGCGCAATCCCCAGTGGGGCGTAGATTCCGATATGTTCAGCTATATCGTCGGCGTGGCTGAATCCACTCCCGGCCCCATTATGGTCAATACCGCTACCTATATCGGTACTACCCATGCGGGCATTTTAGGCGGTATCATTGCTACCCTCGGCGCTATCACTCCTTCTTTTATTATTATCCTTCTCATTGCCAAGTGCCTGAAGGGATTTATGGAAAAGAAGGGAACGAGAGCGGTACTGGATACCATTAAGCCTTGTGTGGTAGGTATTATTTTATCCACCGGTCTGTATTTTCTGATTTCCGGCCTTGTGCCTAAGATCAACACGCTTTTCCTTGCCGGATTTACCAAAGATCTGATTCCTGCTTTTCAGACGGCTTTGATCTTCGGCCTTGTTTTTCTTCTTCGCACCGGCTATCGCCTTTGGAAGAAAAAGACCATTTCACCTATTTTGTCTATCGGTATTTCCGCGCTTCTGGGAATGCTGGTATTTGGGGTGTAAGATGGCGTTTTCCACTTGGCAGAAAGAACTTCTGGAAAAGCTTTCGGAAAAAGGCCTTTCCAGAGAAGATATCTATTCCGTGATGCTAGTTCTCACCCGGGAGGAAAAGGGAAGGGAAATGCTTCTCTTTTTAGAGAGCGAGGATGCCCGGGGCGAAGAGATCTTTCGCAAAGCGGGGGAGATTGCATATAATAAAAACGCTTGACAAAGAAAAAGCGCTTTGTTATAATGATGAAAACCTGTGATCAAGAGTAGTATCTTTTTGAATACTTTTTCAGCGAGCCGCAGTGGGTGTAAGTGCGGTAAAGGATAGAAAAGGGAATGGACTTGTGAGGGCGAGCCGAAATCATAGTAGGTAAGACGGTTTCCGACCGTTACATCGGACCCTGTATGTTGGTACAGCAGAGTGCATCGCTTTTTGCGATGAATTTGGGTGGCACCACGAATCAAGACTTGATTCGCCCCAAACGGATCCGGTCCGTTTGGGGCGTTAATTTTTTTAAAAAATATTTTGGAGGAAAGAATATGAAATTCAATGATATTGAATTTGATACTTATTTTAACAACTATCCGGATAAGAACGGTTATTTCGGTAAGTTCGGCGGTGTTTACATCGATGAAAAACTGAAGAATGCTATGGCAGAGATCACCGAAGCATATTTTTCTATCTGTCAGTCCAGAAAGTTTATTGCGGAACTGCGCAGAATTCGCAAAGAGTTTCAGGGCAGACCTACTCCGGTCAGCCATCTGGAGCGTCTTTCCGATGCCCTGGGCGGAAAAGTTCAGCTTTACGCAAAGCGGGAAGACTTAAACCACACCGGTGCTCATAAGCTGAATCACTGTATGGGCGAAGTTCTCCTTGCCAAATATATGGGCAAGAAGAAGGTCATCGCGGAAACCGGTGCCGGTCAGCACGGTGTAGCCCTGGCTACCGCTGCTGCCTATTTCGGCCTGGAATGTGATATTTATATGGGCTCTGTGGACATTAAGAAGCAGGCTCCCAACGTTGCCAGAATGAAGGTTCTGGGTGCAAACGTTGTTGAAGTTACCCACGGCCTTCAGACTTTGAAGGAAGCGGTTGACGCGGCTTTCGAAGCTTACAGCAAGGATTACAAAGACTGCATCTATTGTATCGGCTCTGTTCTGGGCCCCCATCCCTTCCCTATGATGGTACGCGATTTCCAGAGCGTTGTAGGCATTGAAGCAAGAGAACAGTTTATTGAAATGACCGGTCACCTTCCCAGTGCCATCGTTGCCTGCGTAGGCGGCGGTTCCAATGCGGCAGGTCTTTTCTCCGGGTTCCTCAATGACCCCGTTGATATTTACGGCGTTGAACCTCTCGGCAAGGGTACCAAGCTCGGTGACCATGCGGCCAGTCTAAAATACGGAACCGAAGGTGTTATGCACGGCTTTAACAGCATTATGCTCAAAGACGAAAATGGCGATCCCGCTCCCGTATACTCTGTTGCCAGTGGTCTGGATTACCCCTCTTCCGGTCCTGAGCACGCATTCTGGCAGGAGATCGGCAGAGTAAAATATGACGTGATTGATGACAACGAAAGCATTGACGCCTTCTTTAAATTCGCAAGAATGGAAGGTATCATCCCCGCTATCGAAAGTTCTCACGCTATTGCATACGCGATGAAACTTGCCAAAGAAATGGACAAAGGCTCTATTCTTATCAACCTCTCCGGCAGAGGTGATAAGGATATGGACTTCGTGATCGAAAACTACGGAATCAGATAAAAGAAAAAAGATGCCCCATCGGGCATCTTTTTTTATGCTTTTTAGAAAAACTTTTAGGCTTCTTTTTCCTTATAATATAATTGGCAGTGGCAATAGCCTTCAAAATCCGGGTCTGCCATCTGCTCTCTGAATTCTTTGCAGATGCATTTGGTATCCTCGCTGCGACTTCTTCGGCAAGGGCAGTATCCGCCGTTTTCTTTCAGTCCCTGTCGGATCATTTCAACCAGTTCCCGATTTTCATTCAGACGGATCTTTTTCATCCTCTGATCTCCCCAACAATCAGATCCAGCGCATCTCTGGGATAGAGACCGGTTTTCTTTTTCACAAGGGCACCGTCTTTGAAGAAAAGAAGAGTAGGGATCGCTTCGATCTGGAAACGGTCTGCCAGTTCTCCTTCGTTATCTACGTTTACTTTCATTACGGTAACGTCCGCTACTTCCCGGTCCAGCTC
>JAZNRO010000093.1:0-2433 GCA_045590715.1 Eubacteriales bacterium
TCATAGGCCCGCCGGCGATGATCTTACCGGGCATCAGGGAAAAGCCCCCTGCTCTGTCAATGACCGAGCGCAGATCTGCCCCCATGGGAACCACAAGGTTTAAAGGCTCTTTGATACAGTTTCCGTTTACGGTAAGGGCACGGGTGACGGGGGGAAGCCCCGTTACGAAGGCCCGGTAGATACAAAGGCAGGTCTCTGCACTGATGACCAGAGCACGAAGGTCTTTTGTTTTTTTGTTTTGAGGGATTTCTTTTCCCAGTAGCGCGCGGACAAGCTGTCTTTCATCCCCTTGGGGGTACTTGCTCTTCAGTACGGCTACGGCAAAGGCGGGACTTTTGCCAAGGAATTTCGAAAGGGCGTCTACGGCGTCTTCCTTATCGTTTTCCAAGGCGAAAATGGCTCTCTCGGCGCCGGTGGCACGAAGAAGAATTTTCACACCGCCCAAGATCTCTTCCGTTTTTTCCAGCAAAAGCCGGTGGGTAGAGGAAAGATAGGGCTCGCTTTCCGCACAGTTGATGATAAGACGGGTGATATTGTTTCCGGCGCTTTCTATTTTGGCCCAGGTGGGGAAGGCGTCACCGCTCATTCCCACAATGCCCTTTTCCTTGATGTAGCGGCAGAGTCTTTCCGGCTCTGCCTTGCTGATGGGAGTATCAAAGGGCACGATATCGGGACTTATTTCTTCCTTGAAATCGTTTTCAATGGTAATGCCGCCTGTTTCACCAAAGTGGGTCTGCACGTTGCCGATGGCGGAAACCGTGCCGGAAACACTGGCAAAAACGGGGACGGACTCGCCTTGACCCATTTCCGCGATCTTCTGGCCCTTCAGTACTCTCTGGCCTACTTCTACCACGGGAATGGCAGGAACAGTGCCGGGATGGGATAAGGGAAGGGTGACAAAAGCTGGCGCCTGCATTTCTTCCAGCGGGCGACCGGCTGTAATTTTAAAAGGTTCCGGCGTAATACCGCCGCGAAAACTTCTTGCCATAGTTCTCTCCTTACGGGCTTCGGACTTCGTGCCGATTTTTTCTCATAGATATAAGTATTATACCACAGGGGCGTTTTTCTTTCAATATTTTTTTCCTTTTGCCCCAAAGGGGCAAAGAAAAAGAAGGCTGATTTTCAGCCTTCTTTTGTTTTTTATACTCTGCGGATCTTTTTGGTGGTGGTCTTTTCAAATTCGGTGTCTCTCAGGCGAATTTTGGTGACCTGCTTGTACATAGGCAGAATATCGGTCTTTGCACGGATGTCAGAGAGGATCTGGGCTTCTTCCGGTGCTTTTTCCATTTCTTCTACCTTGTCTTTATTTAAAAAGATCTCGGCCAAAAGAACGGTTTTGCCATTTTCGTCTTTTTCGCCTTTTACTACCACTTCTGCTACGTAGTCAAGAAGCATAACGTAGTTTTCGATCTCTTCGGGGTATACGTTTTTACCGTTGTCCAGAACGATCAGGTTCTTGGATCTGCCGGTAATGGAGATGTATCCGCGCCGGTCGATCTTACCAAGGTCACCGGTGTGGAACCAGCCGTCTACCATGACTCTGTTTGTTTCTTCTTCGTTCTTGTAGTAGCCCAGCATAACGGTCTTGCCCTTAACACAAATTTCGCCGGTTCCGTCTTCTGCGGGATTGTCGATTCTTACTTCCAGGCAAGGCAGCGCCATACCTACGGTTTCGGGATCGGCGTATTTGTTGTTGCGGTTTACGCTGACAAGGGGAGAGCATTCGGTAATGCCGTAGCCCTGGCAAACGGTGATGCCTACGGTTTCAAAAAACTGGATCACTTCACTGCGAAGGGGAGCGGCGCCTACTACCATCAGACGGAGGTTTCCGCCGAATACTTCGTGCAACTCCTTAAAGAGTTTTCTTCTTACGTCGATGCCAAGTTTCAAAAGGAAGTTGGAAATTTTAGCACCTTTTTTAAAGGTTTCCCACTTGCCCTTCTCTTCCATATTGGCACGGATCTTCTTGTAGAACATTTCAAGGAAGGCGGGTACCAGATAAATAAAGTCAGGCTGGAAGGTCTTCAGGTTCTTTAAGATTGCCGCCAGGGAGTCGTTGATGCAGGTGGTGGCGTGACGGTGGAGATAAACCAGGATACCAACTACCGCTTCATAGGTGTGGTGATAGGGCAGTACGGAAAGACCTACGGTAAGAATATCCGCTACTTGCAGACCGTGGTATACTTCACAAACCAGGTTTTCTTCGGACAGCATAACGCCTTTTGCGATGCCGGTGGTACCGGAGGTGTAAACCAAAAGTTTCAGTGCTTTGGGATCACTTGCGGTCATATTGTCGGTGTATTCAGAGTAGCCTTCCTTTAAAAGGGCCTTGCCTTTTTCCACAAGAGAAGCAAAGGAGAGGAATTCGCCTTCGTCTTCTGCTCTGTCAAGACCGATAAAATATTTTACCTGGGGAAGCTCGCTTCTCTTTTC
>JAZNRO010000094.1:0-3484 GCA_045590715.1 Eubacteriales bacterium
CGACGGTGTTACTTTCCAGAGCCATATTGACGGCAAAAAGATCTTTATGGGCCCCGAAGAAAGTATGCGCATTCAGAGCAATTTAGGTTCTACCATTGCTATGGCATTCGATCAGTGCATCGGAAATCCCGCAACCAGAGAGGAAGCAAAAATTGCATCGGACCGCACCATCGCTTGGCTTGAGCGCTGTCAGAAGGAAATGAAAAGGCTCAATTCTCTTCCCGGAACTGTCAATCCCAATCAGCTTTTATTCGGTATCAACCAAGGCTCCGTTTTTCCGGATCTTCGCATTGAAAATATGAAAAAGATTGCTGAAATGGATCTGGACGGCTACGCTATCGGCGGCCTTGCAGTAGGGGAAAGCGCTGAAACCATGTATGAGATCATTGAGGCGGTTGAGCCCTATGCCCCCGAGAATAAGATCCGTTATCTGATGGGCGTTGGTACTTGTGAAAATATCATTGAGGCTGTTTGGCGCGGAGTAGATCTTTTTGACTGCGTTATGCCCAGCCGTAACGCCAGACACGGTCATCTCTGCACCCATGCAGGTATTATCAATTTGAATAATAACCGCTATGAGAGAGACCCGCTTCCCATTGACCCGGAATGTGATTGCCCCGTTTGCAAACGCTATTCCAGAGCCTATATTCGCCATCTGTTAAAGGCGAAAGAAGCCTTGGGTCAGCGCCTTGCAGTAATGCATAATCTCTATTTTTATAACAATTTGATGGAAGAGATCCGTCTTGCCATTGACGAAGACCGTTTTGAAGAATTTCGCGCAGAAAATTCCAAAAAACTGGGCACCAGAATCAAATAAGGAGAACTTATGGAAGAAAAAATCCAACTGGTGGCCACTTGTCTTTTCGGCCTGGAAAAGTTTTTAGCGGAAGAAATCGACGCTTTGGGTTATGAAAGAGTGGAAACCATCGATGGCCGTATTACCTTTACCGGTCCCATTTCCGCTATCGCCAGAGCCAATATGTTCCTTCGCTTTGCGGAAAAAGTCTATATTAAAATGGGTTCTTTTCCCGCTACCAGTTTTGAAGAACTGTTCCAAGGGGTAAAAGCACTGCCTTGGGAACGCTGGATCGGTCCGGACGATGCTTTTCCCGTAAAGGGACATTCTATCCGCTCTGCTCTTTTCAGTGTGCCTGATATTCAGAAAATTACCAAAAAAGCGGTAGTAGAACGCCTTTCGGCAGAATACGGTATCACTTGGTTTTCCGAAGAGGGAAGTCTTGTTCAAATCGAGTTTTTCCTTTTAAACGATACGGCCCAGCTTCTCATTGATACCTCCGGTGCACCTCTTTATAAGAGAGGGTATCGCAAGGAAACGGGAGAAGCGCCTATTCGTGAAACCCTGGCCGCGGCTATGTGCCGTATCGCCCGTCTGCGGGAAGACGTCCTTTTGTGGGATCCCTTCTGCGGAAGCGGTACCATCCCCATCGAAGGGACAATGATGATGCAGAATATCGCCCCCGGCTCTTTCCGCAATTTTGCCGGTGAAGGCTTTTTGGATCTTCCGGAATCCATTTGGAAAGACGCCCGGTGCGAAGCAAAAGATCTTGTGAAAAACATAAAGTTTGAAGCCTACGCTACGGATATCGACCCCAAAATGGTAGAAATTGCAAAACTTAATGCCCAGAGCGCCGGCGTTTTTGACCACATCCGCTTTTTCCCGAAGAACGCCTTGGGTATTGAAACCCACGGCAGAAAAGGAACCATTGTTTGCAACCCGCCTTACGGGGAACGGCTGGATTCCAAAGAAGAGGTATTCCGTTTGTATTCGGCTATGGGTGCCCATTGGAAAAAGCTTGACCGCTGGCAGATCTACGTGATCACCAGTGATGAGAATTTTCAGAATCACTACGGCACAAGAGCCGACCAAGTGCGAAAGCTTTATAATGGTATGATGAAGTGTTTTTACTATCAGTTTTTCAAACCGAAAGAATTTGATTTTAAAACAGGAAATAATCATTTTAAGAAAGGCAGCGGTAGAAAATTATGAAAGAAATTGCTTGGTATAACGGAAAAATAATGTCCCTTTCCGAAGCAGAGGTTTCCGCCAATGACAGAGCCTTCTATTTTGGAGACGGTATTTATGATGTTGCTACGGTGCGCAAAGGGGTTTGTTTTGCACTAGACGATCACCTGGACCGTTTTATAGGCAATGCAGAGCGACTTCGCTTAAATCTTAATATGACCAGGGAAGAACTGGTTTCGGTATGCAAGATGCTTCTTTCAAACCTGGATGGTGATATAGAAGAAGCGGTATTGTATTTCCAGGCATCCCGCGGATCTGCGCCCCGTTCTCATGCTTTTCCTAAAGATGCAGTGGCAAACCTTTATTTTACCTTGAAACCCATGGTGTTTAAGAAACTTGGCGCAGAGGTTTCTGCTATTTTTGAAGAAGACATTCGTTTTCTTATGTGCGATATTAAAACCTTGAACCTTCTTCCCAACGTACTGGCCCAACAGAAGGCAACGGAAGCCGGTTGCTATGAAGTTGTTTTCCATCGCGGCCAGCGGGTGACGGAAGGAAGCCACAGCAGTGTTTGTATGATAAAAGACGGAGTATTTTGTACTCCCCCTGCGGATAATCTGATCCTTCCCAGTATTACCAGAAAGCATTATTTAGAGATCTGTCAGGATCTTGGGATTCCTACTAAAATTGCCCCTTTCACCAAAGAGGAACTTTTAGATGCGGATGAGATCATTATTATGTCTACCACCGCACTGATGTGCAGATGCACAAAGCTTGACGGAAAAGAAGTGGGCGGGAAAGACAGTGCCCTTTTAGAGCGTCTTGCCGCGGCTTACCGTGAGCGTATTCTTTTAGATACCGAATGAAAAAGAGAAAAAAACAACAGAAGCTTTTGGCTTCTGTTGTTTTTATATTTTATTCTTCATCTCTGAATTGCTGTTCGTAGAGCTTTTTATAAAGTCCGCCATTGGAAAGAAGCGATTCGTGAGAGCCTCTCTCTGTAATAAGACCGTCTGCAATTACTGCGATCTCATCTGCGTTTTTAATGGTGGAAAGTCTGTGCGCCACTACCAGAGTCGTTCTGCCGACGCTCAATTCTTCCAGTGCTTTTTGGATCTGGATCTCCGTGGTATTATCAAGGGCGCTGGTGGCTTCGTCCAGAATCAGAATGGGCGGATTTTTCAGAAATACTCTTGCAATACAGAGTCTTTGTTTCTGCCCGCCGGACAGTCTGACGCCTCGTTCGCCGATGATCGTATCGTATCCTTCCGGCAAGGTCTCTACAAATTCGTGAATGCGCGCCTGCTTTGAAGCAAGTAGCATTTCTTCTTCCGTAGCGTCAAGTCTGCCGTAGAGAATGTTATCCCGGATAGATGCGTTAAACAGATATACGTCTTGTTGTACGATGCCGATATTTCTCCTTACCGATTCCCGGGTCAGAGAGGAAAGAGGCTTGCCGTCCAGGTAGATCTCTCCCTGGCGCAGGGGATAGAAATTTGG
>JAZNRO010000095.1:0-30684 GCA_045590715.1 Eubacteriales bacterium
TGTCCCCCTTCGTCAAAGCCAACGTAGCCGGGAGGAGAACCGATGAATTTGGAAACGGAGTGCTTCTCCATAAATTCCGACATATCCACTCGGATCATCTTATCTTCCGAGCCGAACATGGTTTTGGCAAGGGCCCGGGAAAGCTCCGTTTTACCCACACCCGTAGGGCCGGTAAACAGGAACGAGCCCACGGGACGGGCGGGGTCTTTCAGTCCCGTACGGCTGCGGCGGATGGCACGGCTGATGGCTTCCACCGCTTCCTTCTGACCCATGACTCTTTCTCCCAGGATCTCTTCCAGACGGCAAAGCTTTTCCGCTTCTTCCTCTAAAAGCTTTGTCACCGGGATTCCCGTCCACTGGGTCACAACACAGGCAATATCCTCTTCCGTAATGGAAATCTCTTCCCCGGCGGGTTTTTCCTTTTTCAGGCTAGAGAGCTTTTCTTCTTTTTCCCGGATCTCTTTTAAAATTTCTCCGGCCCGTTCGTAGGCCTCTTCCTCTACGGCTCTCAGCTTTTCTTTTTCCAAAGCAGAAATTTCATTTTGCACGTCTTTTTCTGCATTCGAAGGCGAAAGGGCCTGGATCCTCCGGCGGGAGGCGGCCTCGTCGATGAGGTCAATGGCCTTATCCGGCAGGAAACGGTCGGAAATATAGCGGGCGGAAAGGCGCACAGCGCTTTCAATGGCAGAATCGGGGATCTGGAGCTTATGGTGCTCCTGGTATTTACCTTTTAGTCCCTTTAAAATGAGGATGGCTTCTTCTTCGCTGGGTTCGCCCACCATCACCGACTGGAATCTTCTCTCCAGGGCCGCATCCTTTTCAATGGTGCGATATTCGGAAAGGGTGGTAGCGCCGATGAGCTGCATTTTACCCCGGGCAAGATTTGGCTTTAGAATATTGGAAGCGTCCATACTGCCCTCCGAAGCCCCTGCCCCTACGATGGTATGGATCTCGTCGATAAACAGGATCACCTGGCCGGATTCCACTACCTCGTCAATGACGTTTTTGATCCTCTCTTCAAATTCGCCACGGTATTTGGAGCCGGCTACCATAGCCGCAAGGTCCAGGGTAACGATTCTTTTATCAAGAAGAGTTTCCGGCACGTCCCCGGCGGCGATGCGCTGGGCAAGGCCTTCCGCAATGGCAGTCTTTCCTACCCCCGGCTCCCCGATAAGGCAGGGATTATTTTTGGTGCGGCGGGAAAGGATCTGGATGACCCTCTCCAATTCCTGCTCCCGGCCGATAATGGGGTCCAGTCTTCCGTTTTTGGCTTCCTCGGTCAGGTCGTGACCGTATTTTTCTACGTTTTTCATTTTTCCGTGGGACTTTTTCGCACCCGCAGGACCTTTGGGATTTTCTACGCTATCCTTCTCCCGGATATAGGCGCGCACGGACTGATAAAGGGCGTCCGTATCCACTCCGGAAAGGGCCAGGAGCCGAAGTCCCAGGCTATCCGCATCGGAAAGCAGGGCGAGAAGCAAAAATTCCGTTCCCGTTTCCTTATGCTGCTTTGCGCTTTCATAAACGGCGCTTTGCAAAAGCCTTTGGGCTCTGGGGGTGATCTGGAGGGTATCGGTCTGGATAGGTTCTCCCGTTTCCACCAGGCTCTTAAGTTTTTCTAAAAGGCTATCAAAATCCGCCCCCGCTTCCGATAAAAGCAGTCCGGCGGCAGAGTCTTCCGCTAAAACCAGCCCCAGGAGCAAATGCTCCGTTCCCATATAGCGGTGGCCCAGATCCAGGGCGATGCTTTGAGCGTTTTCCAGGGCTCTTTTCATATTATCGGAAAAATTTCCTTGCATGGCTTTTCCTCCTTATTCTTTTTTCCATTCTTTCTGTAAAAGACGGCATCTTTCAAGATCTCTTTTCTCTTCCGGCAGATATTCTCCCTTTTCCAAAACCAGATTTGCGGGAGATAAGGCGAAAAAGAGTCTGTCCGGCAGAAAAACGCCCCTTGCTTCCTCAAGGCCCAGGGCCTTGCCAAAGCGGATCAGGGCAAAGTGCTCTGCAAATTCCGAATAGGACATTTTTCTGGCAAAGGATAAAATGCCGATGGACCGCATAATTTGATCCAGAAGATCTTCTTTCTCTGTTTCCAAAAGCTTTTGGGCGGCCTTTTGCTCCGCCTCTTCTACCTGGGCCAGTACCTGTAAAAAGGCCTGGGCGATATCCCGGGGAAGCATTTCTCTGCTCTGCTGGTTGGAGATCTGATAGATCCCACCGGTGGCCCGGCTACCCTCTCCCAAAACGCCCCGCACCGTAAAGCCCCGGTGACCAAGGCTTTCCGCAAGATTTGTAATAGCCCCTATCCTTGTTAGAGCAGGGAGATGGATCATCACGGAGATGCGCAGTCCCGCCCCTAGATTTGTGGGGCAGGAAGTCAGATACCCAAGGCCGGGTCTATAGGCCAGGGACAGTTCCCGCCGCAAAATCTCTTCTAATTTCCCTGCCTTTTCCAAAGTTTCCTCGATCTTTTTTCCTACTGACAGTACCTGAAGGCGAATATGGTCCTCTTCGTTTACCATCACGGAGATATCCTTCTCCGGAGATAAAAGAACGCCGGCGCCCACGGTGCTTTTTAATAGGGCGGCAGAAGAAAGCCTTTGCTCTACAAACGCCTCTTTTTCCGCCTGGGAAAGACGGGAAAAGGGATGAGCGGTAAAGCCCTCTTTTGTAAGGACCTTCTCAATTTTTTCCCACACCTTTTCCTTTCCTTCGGCATTGAGCCTATGAGGAAAGGGAAATTCCTCCAGGTTTCGGGCAAAGCGGACCCGGGTGGAGATCACGGGAGAAAATCTCTCCGCTTGTTTTTCGTACCAGATCATTTTTTCCCCTCCTCTGCCCGGATCTTATCCCGCAGGATGGCGGCCTTTTCATATTCTTCCCGGGAAAGTGCCTCTTTTAACTCTTTTTTCAAAAGAGAAACGGGATCTTCTTTCTTTTTTTCTTCTTTTACCGTTTTTTCCTCGGTTTTTCCCTCATAGCCCTTGCCCACGAAGGGGGTAAGGTCCAGAGAAGGAGCAAAGGTATCGTAGCAAGCGCTACAACCGAATTTTCCCTTGCGCTGAATTTCCGATAAGGTCATACCGCAACTAGGACAGGTCTTTACCTTTTTATCCACCCCGCCGTCAAAAAAGAGGGGGAAGGAAAAGAAGGGGTCGTCCCCCTTTTCCCCAAGTCCCAGACTTGCGGCACAGTGGGAGCAAAGCTGAAGCTTTGTTATTTTCCCCATTTTATTTTCTTCGTAGAAAAAGGTAGCCTTTCTTTCACCGCATTTTTCACAATAAACTTTCGTCATATTATCCCTCGCTTTCACTGAGCATCTGCAGAATCACCTGCTTTAAGATTCCCGCCCGTACCACGGCTCTGTCAGAGGACGCTACGGTAGACAGCGCTCCGTCGGTCAGGGCAGAATAAATGAGATTTGCCTCTCGCAGGGACAGAAAAGAGCGATTTACCAGTTCCGTTAAAAAATACCGGGCGCTGTTTTGATCCATTTGAGAAGAGATGGCTTTATAAAACTCCATCAAATACTCTCTTCTGCTCATTTCCACCCGACGGATGCGGATATATCCACCACCGCCACGACGGCTCTCTACCAGATACCCTCTCTCCGGGGTAAAACGGGAGGTGATCACGTAATTGATCTGACTGGGCACACAGCCGATACGGGTAGCAAGTTCATTTCGCACGATGGAAAGCTCTCCTCCCGCTTCCTCTAGCATTTCCTCCAGCATACGGGCAATTCTCTGTGACAGTATCATCATAAACCTCCGAAAATTTGACTTTGACTTTCTTTGACTTTCAATTTTATTATAGCACGCCCATTCCCTTTGTCAAGAGTGGAAGAGGTAAAAAACGAAAAATTTTCTTTGGGTTTGAAAGGTTGTTGCAAATTCTACGGAAAAATGATAAAATAAGGCGTAATTTCAATCTTGTGAGGAAAAACTATGAGAATGAGAAAAAAGAAGCATACGAATGAGCGTCTGGCCGCCTGTTCCCAGCTTCTGATTACAGACCCCGAAAGCCATAAGGGCGCATACCGAAGCCTTTTCCCCGGCGAAGGAAACGAAAAGAAGCCTTTAAACCTGGAGATCGGCTGCGGCAAGGGCGCTTTCATTCTGGAAATGGCAAAAAGAAATCCCGAGACCCTTTTCGTAGCGGTAGAATTTTGCCGGGAAGCCATGCTCCTTGCAGTAGAAAAGGTTTTTGCCGAGAAAATAGAAAACGTGCTGTTTTTAAATGCAGATGCAGCAAAACTGGCAGAATACTTTGCCCCGGGCGAAGTGGATTTTATCTATTTAAACTTTTCCGATCCCTGGCCCAAGGCCCGTCACGCAAAGCGCAGACTGACCGCCCCCAGCTTTTTAAAGACCTATGAGATCATTTTAAAAGAAGGCGGCGGCATCCGTCAGAAAACGGACAATGTTTTGCTCTTTGAATCTTCTCTGGAAAACTACGCCCTGTGCGGCTGGAAGACCTTTGATATCTGCCGGGATCTGCACAATTCAAAATGGGCAGAGGATAATATCTTGACCGAATACGAGATCAATTTCTCCGGCAAGGGCCTTTCCATCAACGCCGTTACGGCCCTAAAGCCATGAAAGAATTTATCATCGGAGAAAACGACGCCGGACAGAGAGTAGACAAATTTGTACTGAAGGTGACCCTGGGCCTTCCCAAATCCCTTCTCTACAAAGCCATTCGCACCAAAAAGATCAAAGTAAACCGAAAAAGGTGCGAAGCGGGACAATTCCTTTTGGAAGGCGACAGCGTTCAGCTCTTTTTATCTCCGGACTTTTTCGGGGAGAAGGAAGAACGCTTTCTTTCCTTAAAGCCCGATCTTACGGTGGTATACGAAGACCACCATCTTCTCATCTGCGCAAAGCCGGTAGGCCTTTCCTGCCACGCAGACGAAACCCAGAAGACCGGCACCTTAATCGATCATATCAAAGCGTATCTAGCAAAAAAGGGCGAATACTGTCCCCAGATGGAACAATCTTTTGCCCCGGCTCTTTGCAACCGCATCGACCGGAATACCTCCGGCCTTGTGATCGCCGCAAAAACGGCCCCGGCACTGCGGGAAGTAAACGAAATGATAAGGGAAAGAAAGATCGATAAGGAATATCTTGCCTGGTGTCACGGAAAATATGAAAAAGAAGGCCTTATTACCCTTTATTTAAAAAAGGACAGCGCCGAAAACCGGGTCAGCGTATCCCCAGAACCAAAAAAGGACCATCTTACCGCAAAGACCCATATAAAGCCTCTTTTTTACAGCAAGGAAAAAGACCGCACCCTACTTCAGATCCACCTGGAAACGGGTCGGACCCATCAGATCCGCGCTACCCTGTCTTATCTCG
The DNA here is from genome assembly GCA_045590715.1 of Eubacteriales bacterium. GTDB lineage: Bacteria > Bacillota > Clostridia > Oscillospirales > SIG627 > RGIG5579. Next base: position 5,358 of record JAZNRO010000095.1, read on the forward strand.
GCCATCCCCTGGTTGGCGATGCCAAGTACGGCAAGGATCGAAAAGATCCGGATTTTGCCTTCCAGGCGCTCCGCTCTTACCGTCTTTGTTTCCACCCGGAAAAGGACTCTCCCCTGGCCCATCTTTCCGGCCTTACCGTTACTGCGCCGGCGGATCCTTTGTTTGACCCCAAGGGATAAAAACTTTTCCCCAGGGCACCCTTCTGCCTGTGGAAAACTCTGTGGATTTGCGGAAAACCCTTGATTTTTTCGGCTTTTTTCCCTTTTTCTTGCCCAAAAGAAGGCGAGGCTGTGGAAAACTTTCTGCCCCGAAAAAGCGGGAATTTTTGAAAATTTTCAGAAAAAACACTTTTTTTCTAAAAAAATGAAAAGAAAAAAAGTGTTTTTTGTTTTCTTTCCGTATAATAAGAAAAAGATCAAAATAAGGAGGTGTTTTTTTGCGAATTCCGGAAAGTTTTATCCAGGAAGTCATTCTTCGGAATCCCCTGGAAGAAGTGGTAGCCCAATACGCTACTTTAAAGCGGGCCGGCAATAATCTGGTTTGCTGCTGTCCCTTCCATCACGAAAAGACTCCTTCTTTCACCCTTTATTCAAATCCCAGCCATTACTACTGCTACGGCTGCGGCGTAGGGGGCGACGTAATTACCTTCGTCCGCTCTATGGAAAACTTAGATTACGTAGCGGCGGTAGAGCTTTTGGCCAAAAGAGCGGGTCTTCCTATGCCGGTGGCCAGCCCCGGAGAAAAAAGAGTGGACAAACAGCGCTTTTACGATATGAACGCAGAAGCCGCAAGGTTTTGGTATAACCACTTAATGTCGGAAGAAGGAAAAGCGGGACTTGATTACCTTTTAAGCCGCGGTCTTACCCCGCCCATTATCAAGCGCTTCGGCCTTGGCTACGCCCCTGACACTTGGGACAGCCTTTGTCAGCATCTTACGAAAAAAGGCTATAAACCCCAGGAGATCAAAGACGCCTTTTTAGGCGGTATCAGCAAAACGGGAAAACTTTTCGACTATTTCCGCGGCAGAGCCATGTTCCCCATTTTCGACGTTTCCGGTAACGTGGTAGCCTTCAGCGGACGGCAGGTAGCTCCTATGAAAGAGGGCGACCGAAAGTATTTTAATACCAACGATACCCCGGTATTCAAAAAAAGCCGCACCGTCTTTGCTTTAAACTTTGCGAAAAACTCCCCGGAAAAGGAACTGATCCTTTGCGAGGGTAATATGGACGCCGTTTCCCTGCACGCTCACGGCATTTCCAATGCAGTGGCGTCTTTGGGAACTGCCCTTACCACCGACCAGTGCCGCCTGCTTGCCAGGTACAGCCAGAAGGTGACCATCTGTTACGACGGTGACAGCGCGGGAAAACGGGCCACGGAAAAAGCCATCCGCCTCCTCCAGGAGCAGGGCATCAAGGTACGGGTCATGACCCTCTCCGGCACCGACAAAAACGGAAAAGAAATAAAAGACCCGGACGATTTTGTCCGCGCCTTCGGAAAAATGGCATTTGAAAAGGCCGCCGCAGAAGCACCCGGCGCCATTGAATATCTCTTCTCCCAGATCCGGGAAGGCAGAGATCTTTCCACCATGGACGGAAAAGACGAATTCATCAAGGAATGTACCGCCCTTTTTGCCACGGTGCAAAGCCCGGTGGAGAAAGAATTGTATATTGCAAGAGCCGCGGAGCTGACCGGCATCCCCAGTGACGTGATCCGTCTGCAAACGGAAAAACTCACTGCGAAAAACCAAAAAGCCATAGAAAAGGATCTGGTACAGAAGGAACTGCAAAAATCCCAGGGACTGGGCAACCGCATTAACCCGGATAAGGCGAAATTCGTTTCCGCCGCCACGAAAGAAGAAAACATTCTGGGCATCCTGCTTCTTCGTCCCGAATACTTAAAAGACAAAAAATGTCTTTCCTACGTTGACCCGGAACTTTTCACCTGTGAATTTCCCAAGAAAGTGCTTTGCGCTATGCTGGAAATGACCGGGGAAGACCGAGAATTCTCCTTCGGCGCTTTAAACGAGATCTTTTCTCCGGAAGAGATGGGAGAGCTGGAACGGCTGAAGAAAAAGCGTGAGGATCTTGGCAGAAACGACCCGGAGATCCTGGCGGAGCTCTTTGTTCGCCTGAAGGAAGAAAAAGAGAAAAAAGAATCTCGCCAGGCACCTTTAAATGACGCTTGGCTGGAACAATTAAAAGCAGAAAAATCAAGGAAGGAATCAAAATGACCAAAAAAGCAAAAGAAGCGGAAAACACCGCCGAACTTTCAAACGAACAGAAACTGAAGAAAGCCTTTGACCAGATCATTGAAAAGGGTAAGGCAAAAGGCAGTCTGAAACCGGACGAGATCAATGAATTTTTGGAAGACGTAGAATACGAATCCGAACAGCTGGAAAAGCTCTACGACGTACTGGAAGCCAGCGGTGTGGATATTTCTTCCTTTATGGAAGAGGTTCCGGATCTGGAAGAACTGAAGGCGGAAGAAGAGGTAGAAACGCCCGAAAGCAGCCAGGATATGGAGCAGATGCTCCAGGGCGAAGGCCTTGCGCTGGAAGACCACGTAAGAATGTACTTAAAGGAGATCGGTAAGGTTCCCCTTTTATCCGGCGAAGAGGAACTGGCTCTTGCCAAGCAGATGATCGAGGGAGAAACCGAATACCAGAGAGAAAGCGCAAAGCAGAAGCTGGTAGAAGCAAACCTTCGTCTGGTAGTCAGCATTGCAAAGCGCTACGTGGGCAGAGGAATGTTTTTCCTGGATCTCATTCAGGAAGGAAACCTGGGTCTGATGAAAGCGGTAGAGAAATTTGACTACAACAAGGGCTTTAAATTCTCCACCTACGCTACCTGGTGGATCCGCCAGGCCATCACCCGCGCCATCGCCGACCAGGCCAGAACCATCCGTATTCCCGTTCACATGGTAGAAACCATCAATAAGGTCCTGCGCGTTTCCCGTCAGCTTCTCCAGGAACTGGGTCACGAAGCCAGCCCCGAAGAAATTGCGGAAGTGATGAACATTCCTGTTGAAAAAGTACGGGAAACCATGAAGATCGCCCAGGAACCCGTTTCTCTGGAAACCCCCATCGGTGAAGAGGAAGACAGCCACCTTGGGGACTTTATTCCCGACGACGACGCCCCCGCTCCCGCAGAAGCCGCCAGCTACACCATGCTCCGGGAACACCTGGACGAGGTACTGCATACCCTGACCCCCAGAGAAATGCAGGTATTAAAGCTCCGCTTCGGTCTGGACGACGGCAGAACCAGAACCCTGGAGGAAGTGGGCAAGGAATTTAATATCACCCGTGAAAGAATCCGTCAGATCGAGGCAAAGGCACTGCGCAAGCTCCGTCACCCCAGCCGCGCCAAGAAGCTGAAGGACTATCTGGATTAAATTTTGTAACAACGCCTTCATAAGATAAAAACAATTTCATCAAGTGCCACAGTTTCCCGCCCGTCTTTTTAGCGAGTTTCACCAAGGGCAGAAACCTTGACACTCAGGCGCTTTTCGTGTAAAATATAGTTAACTGGCCACACGTTGGCCCAAACACAAGGAGGACCCCCAAATGACCAAAAGACTTGTAAGTCTTATGCTTGTTCTCATCATGCTTTTCTCTCTCTGCTTAACCTCTTGTTCCACCGCGGAAAAGAAAGATGGCGAAGGAGAAGAAGGCGAAGAACAGCAGGAAGAGGTTCAGAGACCCAATCTCGTTCTCACCCTTTACGCCATCAAAGGCGAGAAAATGACGGACGAAGCTCTGAAAGCCGTAGAAGAAAAAGTCAGCAACTACTGCGTTGCTAAATATAAGACCGCCATCGATCTGCGCTTCTTCACCGAAGAAGAGTATCAGAACGGTCTGGACGATATGTATGACAAATTCGCCGCTGAAAAAGCCGCTCAGCTGAAGGCAGAACAGGAAGCCCGCGCTTCTGAAAAGGCCGAAGCAGAATACATGGCAAAGCTCTCTCCCGAGGAAAGAGTAAAGTATCAGCAGAAGAAGCGTCTGGAAGCCAAGAAGAAGGCCGAAGAAGAAAAGAAGAAGGCCGAAGAACAGGCTGAATTGATCGACAAGGGCAAGGATAAAGCCACTGTAAAAGACGTGCAGATGGATATCATCTACATCCCCGGTATGACCGAGTATTACAGCTACTTAAATCAGGGTCTTCTGGTAGATCTCACCACATACCTTAACACCACCTTTAAGACCGTAAAAGACTTCGTTTACCCCGCTTACATCACCGCCGCTACGGTAGATTCCGCCGTATACGGCATTCCCAACAACGGTCCCATCTCCACCGAAGAGACCTACTTTGTGGTAAACAAGAATCTTGCCAAGAAGTATAACGTTGACTTTTCCAAAGTTACTTCCATTACCGATTTAAACAGCGTGTTTGCACAGATTTGCGCAAACGAAGCCGGCGTGACCCCCATCTACGGTGACTTCGGTCCCGAAGGTGTTTCCTTCTACGAAGGCATCGATATGGCGCACACCACCGGTATCTTTACCAATAACCTGGCAAAAGGCGAAAAGAATTTTGAGGCCGGCACCACCAACGCCATTCTCAATCCCGAAAGCACCGCTTCCGACGCCTTTGTAAACTACTGCAAGACCAAAGCAGAGTATCGCAAAAACGGTTACATCTCCGAAACCAATCAGAATTTCTTCATCGCAGTTCAGTCCTTGACCGAAGAAGAAAAGACCCAGTGGGAAAAGAAGGGTTATGACCTGGTTCTCTACCGCGGTGCAGAATTCACCACCGAAGCCGCTCTGAACGCCGGCCTTTTCGGTATCAGCTCTCACTGCCAGTATCCCGACCGTGCAATGGAAATCATCGAGCTGCTTTCTATCGATACCCAGCTTCACAACCTTCTGACCTTCGGTATTGAAGAAGAGCACTACATTGTAAACGCAGACAATGAAAACGTTATCACCGTAATTGACGATTCCTACTCTATGGACTTCTTCAAGACCGGTAACACCCTCATCGGTTACGTTCCGAACACCATGGATCCCGACTACGTAGCAAAAGCAAAGGCAAAGAACTTAAATTCCTGCATCAGCCCCTTCCTTGGCTTTATCTACGACTGGGAAGATGAAAACAATGCAAAATGGGTAAAGGCCTTTGCTGAATGGAAAGCATACCTGGATCCCATCTACGCCCAGCTTTCTTACGGTACCGATGCCTATGCCTCTATCCTGGCCACCGCTTACGACAACGTTCGTAACAACACCTCCGGCCAGTTCAGCGAAAGCTACAACGAATGGCAGACCGCTTGCACCTTCCGTAACGAATATAAGACCTATTCCGAGAAGATCGTATCTCTCTATAAGGAACTTTTGACCAGTGACATTACCGAAACCGGTGATTACGTTCCGGAAGTTAGCACCGACGGCGCATCTACTACTACCACCGCTGCTACTACCACCAAATAAAAAAAGAACCAAAAACCGTCGTACAAAAGTACGGCGGTTCTTTTTTGCAATTTTTGAAAGTTTTTCTTTTTTGTCAAAAAAGATTGTTTTTTGTCTTCTATTATGATACAATCGAAGGACAAGCACCCTTTTAGGAGGAATTCAGTTTTGAAACAAACAGAAGATATCATTCTTTTGATGGACGAGGTGGAAGAAGAGGTTCTGCCTACCCCGGAAAATGCGCCGGAAAAGAATGAAGAAAACAAGAAAAATAACGTTTTGAAAAAAGTTTTGATCAGTGCGGGCACTTTTCTCGGTTTCGTTCTCATTACCGTATTTACCGCCTGTTATATCCTATTAAACGGACCCAGCCAGACCATGCGTGACGCACTGGTGCTGTCTGCCAAGCAGGCCAGCGCTACCAAGTGGCTGCCCGGTCTTTTCCTTTCGGAAAAGGTCATCGACCAGATCGAGGAAAACAGCCGCAAAGTCGTTACCGACGTGATCTCTCTGGAAGATCTTCAGGCCCAGCAGAAGGAAGACGAAAAGGGCGAAGTGGACGAATGGGCGGACGCCATTGACGGTATGCGCCTTGTAAATATTTCAAAGCCCACCTTTAAAGCCTACCTTCTCATGGTGCGGGACCCCTCCCGTCTTTTTGTGGGAACTGCCAGCGATTTCCAGAGCGGAAAACCGGGTATGCGCATTTTTGAAATGGCAGAAAAATACCAGGCTGTTGCCGGTATCAACGCCGGGGAATATCCTGATACCGGCGGCGTAGGCGACGGAAGTGTGCCCATCGGCATCACCTTCTCTCAAGGCAAAATGGTCTATTCCGGCCATACCAACCGTACCTTTATGGGCATTACCAAGGACAACCGCCTGGTGGTATCCGAAGGAATGACCGCAGATAAAGCACAGAACCTTGGCATCCGCGACGGCGTGTGCTTCCAGACCGGCAACTGTCTGATCACAAACGACGGGGTGAATATGACCCTTCACTATTCCGACGGTAACACCGGCAGAGCCCAGCGCACCGCCATCGGCCAGAGAGCCGACGGCACCATTCTCCTTTTGGTAACCGACGGCAGAACCGCATCCAGCATCGGCGCTACTCATAACGATCTGATTGAAATTATGCTGGAATACGGCGCAACCTGTGCCGGAAAGCTGGACGGCGGCTCTTCCGCTATGATGTACTATAACAACTGGTACGGCGTTTACAATACCGACCCTTCTACTCTGGACGAATACCAGAGAATGGGTCTTGTAAACACCTATAAGGCATTTACCAACCCCAGAAAAATGCCCACCTATTTCCTGGTAGGGGAGGCGGCAGAATGAATATGAAACAGAAAAAACTCAGCCCTTTCTGGTGTATTTACATCGGGATCGTCAGTGTCCTTGTGATCCTTTTGATTACCGGGGCAGGCATTTTGATCTCTTACCTTTCCGCATTTGAAAACAGCCAGCCCATTCACCCGGCGGAAAGCGCCTTCTCTTATTATTTTGAAGAAGGCAATTTCGAAGCGGCGCTGAAGGCGGCAAAATTCAAGACCAGCAAGGCGGAAGACCTTTCCGTAGTAGCAAAGGCCCTGAAGGATCAGTCCAGGGGCAAAAAATTCGCCCTTTGCGCCATCGGTACGGAAGACGGTCTTGCCACCTACAACGTAGTCCTCACCGATCCCAAGTACGTAAAAGACAAACAGACCGGCCCCTCCGGTGACACAAAAATTGCTACCATGCGCTTTGCAAAGAGCAAGGAAAAAGGCGAATGGGGCTTTTCTCCCTATCAGTTTTCCGATATTAAATTCTTCTTTAAAGGCCAGGTGAATATTACCTGCGCCATTCCGGAAAACTACACCTTACTGGTAAATTCCGGCAAAATGGGAGAAGATATGGTCAGCGAAAAAGAAGCCCACGAGTGGAACGCTTACCTTCCCGAAAAAACACCCGGCATCACCTTAAACGTATTTCAGCTTACCGATCTCTTCCGGGAGCCTACCCTTCTCTGTAAAGACGGCGAAGGAAACCCGGTAGATCTTACTCTCAATGAAAAAACCGGTCGATATGAAGCCGGCATTACCTATGAAAAAGAGGTAGACCAGGCACTGAAAGACCGGATCATGATGGGTATGAAGGAATACGCCAAGTACATTCAGGATGACGGCAGTCTGGGCGTGGTTGCCAGCTACTTTGACAGAACCAGTATGTTCTACAAGAACACCGCCGGCAATCCTTCCGTTTTCGTTTGGGACCACAACGGTTTTGAATTCAAAAACGAAGTGATCGAGGATTTCTATTTCTTTGACGATAATACCCTTTGCTGTCACGTGGTCTTCGACCAGGTGCTGAAAAAGACCGGCAGAGAAGATTACATCGACCATCTGGATATGACCATCTTCGTGAAGAAGCAAGGCAATACCTGGCGCATCTTCGACCGCATCGTTCGATAAGGTATTAAAAATGGAAGTTTTCATTCAGTGGGAGCTACAGCTCCTTCACCTGATCCAGGATAGCGCTACGGAAGTGGGGAGCGTTTTCTGGACCTTTATCACCACCTTTGGGGAGGCGGGCATCTTCTGGATCGCCCTTTCCCTTCTTCTCATACTGTTTAAGAAAACCCGGAAAGCCGGCTTTTCTATGGGGCTTGCCCTCCTTTTGGGCGTGATCCTTGGAAACGGCGTAATGAAAAACGTCTTCGCCCGTCCCCGTCCTTACGACCTGGACACCACCCTTTTCCACCGCCTGGCCTGGGGAAAAATGTCTACGGACTTTTCCTTCCCTTCCGGTCATACCCTGGCTTCCTTTGAAGCGGCCACCGCCCTTTTTCTTCATCACAAAAAATGGGGCGCGGCGGCACTGGTCCTGGCGTTTTTCGTTTCCATCTCCCGTCTGTTCCTTTTGGTCCACTACCCTTCCGATCTTTTGGCAGGCGCCGTCTTCGGCATCCTTTTCGCATGGATCGGTACGAAGGTAGTAGATATCCTTTGGAAAAAATGGGAAAGCAGAAAATAAAAATAAAAAAAGAATCGCAAATTGCGATTCTTTTTTTCTTTTTGTTTTTTTAATTGGGGGAATATTCATCCAGGGTTACGGCAACCGTGATGACCTTGCCGTCCCGATATACCTCCAGATTTACCGTCTCTCCGGCGCTGCGCTTGTTTTTCGCGTTAATGAGATCATTTGCCGTCTGGATCTTCGTATCGTCAAGCTTGGTTACCACGTCCCCTGCCTTCAGGCCTGCTTTTTCGGCGCAGGAATCTTTGCCTACTTCTTCGATTCTCGCGCCCTTCATGGTTTCTACGATCACTCTTCTGCCCCACTCATCGGTGGAATACTCAAAGCCGGAGGAGTCGGAAACCGTGATACCGAAATTGGGCCTTCCGGTTACAAAACCGTGATTTACCAGATCTCTTGCGATCTTCATCGCATCGTTGATGGGAATACAAAAGCCGATTCCCTCTACGCCGGTAGCGGCGTATTTTGCGGATACGATACCGATCACCGCGCCGGTAGCGTCAAAAGCGGGACCGCCGGAGTTACCGGAGGTGATGGCCGCATCGGTCTGGAAGGTATCAATGGTATATTCGCCGGTATTGATGGAACGGTCTACCCCGGAAACGATGCCTTTGGTCAGAGTAAAGGTCAGGTCGCCCAGAGGGTTACCGATAACCAAAACGTCGTCGCCGATCTTGATGTTTTCAGAGTTGCCAAGGGTCACGTGCTTTAAGCCCTCTGCCTTGATTTTGAGTACCGCAACGTCGTTGATCTCGTCACCGCCGACGATCTGGGCCGTGAAGCTGTCTCCGTTCACAAAGGTCACCGCCACGTCCTCACACTCTTCCACCACGTGGTAGTTTGTGAGAATATAGCCGTTTTCCGAATCAATAACAAAGCCGGAGCCGGTAGCGGTTCCTCTGGCGTAATTTGCTTCTACGAATACTACGCTGCCTACGTTCTTTTCATAAAGCTGGGCGGCGGTAAGAGCGGAGCCGTCGTATCCTTCGCCTACGATCAGGTTATTGCCGTCTTCGGAAGGATTTTCTTTAATGGGCTCGTTCTTTTTGTCCCCATCGGTCTTATCATTCTGGGAAAAGCCGGGCTTGGTACCGTCGTTGTCTTTTAAGGTATCCGTGCCCATATAGATAAACAGACCCGCAAGCAGTGCCACGTACAAAAGAGCGAGGGCTACGATCCAGCCCACAACTTTTTTGTTCTTTTTGGGCTTTTGGGGCATTTCCGGAATGGGCATACCGTAAAGAGGTGCCTGGTAAGAAGGCGTAGCATTTTCTCCGGTGGGAGTATTCTGCGCCGGTGCTTCCGGCACGGGATCTACAGGGGTCTGCCGGGTGGTTTCTTCCGGCTGGGGGTCCATGCCGGGAGTCTTATCATTTTCAAACATCATAAATCTCCTTTCATCAGTAAGATCATCTTAAAAAAGAAACAAAATTTTTAAAAAAATTTAGTTTAAAAAGGCTCTGGGGCTGTAAAACCGCAATGCTTTTTCCGCCTTGGCGCAAATTTCAAAGAAAAGAAGAGTCTTTCCTCCGCCCTCTTCCTGGATCAGGGCATACCAGGTATTGGGATTTTTTCTGGTAGAAGCGCAGAACAGTTCTTTCGTTACGCCGGGAAAAGAAGAAGCGGTAATATCCTGCCCGTTTAAAGGAGCGAGCTTTTCGACCTTCTGAAGCTTTGCGCTATAATAAGGCTTTCTCTGGCGACGGCCGTAGATCACCTCAAAGGAGATCTCCCCGCCTAAAATGGTGTACTCGTATTCTACGGATACAAAACGCCAAAGATACCAAAGGAGAACGCCGATTCCCAAAAGAACAAAGGGGATCATTCCGCCGAAAAACTTTAAAAAGGAAAAAGTAGAAGCAAAAAACAGGGCAAAAAGCAAAAATACGCCAAGGAAAATGATTCCCAGTTTTTTCGGAAGAAGAATCTTCTTCTCCTGCAAGGGGCAAATGTACTCCACGTAATTTGGCAAAAATTCGTTTCCGCTCATTGACATTTCTTCCTCATCTTTCATAACTTTTCTTTATTTTATCAAGAACCTATGTACAATTTTACCAAGAAATTGTGTACATTTCAAGAAAAAGATAGAATTTTTCGTTGGAAGACTCTAATTTTTTCACCAATTTTATTAAAACATATTTTTTTCACTTTTTGCGCAAATTAATCATGTCTGAAAAGACAAAAACATCTGGGAGCAAATTATGTTCAAAAAAATCGCAAAAGGCACTCTTTCCTTATGCGTACTTCTTTCTTTTCTATTCTTCTTTGCCCCGGGCGGCTCGGCACAAGTTTTGCCGGAAAACAGCCCCTCGGTCACAGCGGAAAATAAAACCCTGTGTCTTGGGGGCGATCTTTTCGGCCTGCGAATGGAAACCAAAGGTCTTCTCGTCACAAAAATTGATGAGATCCAGACCCTTTCCGCTCTCTGCAGTCCCGGAAAAGACGCGGGCCTGAAAAAAGGAGACGTGATCCTGAAAGCAGACGGCCTCAATCTTGATAGCGCCGCCTCTTTTGCCAAACTCCTTTCCCGCAGCGGCGGACGCGCTCTTTCCCTTCAGGTTTTGCGGGAGAAAAAAGAAATAAATCTCACCCTGACCCCGGTGCAAAGCGCCGATCAAAGCGGATATAAAGCGGGTATCTGGGTGCGGGACGGGGCGGCCGGCATCGGCACCGTCACTTTTTTTGACCCGGAAAGCGGAAAATTTGCAGGACTGGGACATCCGGTGTGTGACGGGGAAACCGGCGTCATATATCCCTTCGGCTCCGGCTCGGTCTGTCTTGCCGGGGTAGATAAGATCACCAAAGGCACCGGCGGCGCCCCCGGTGAGATCAGCGGAAAACTGGAAAAAGACCCCGTGGGCTCTCTTTCGGGGAATCTCCCTACCGGTGTATACGGCAAAGTAAACAGCACCTGTTTTCAAGGAGAGAAAATTTCCATTTTGCCAAAAGGTGAAATAAAACCGGGAAAAGCCAGCGTTTTCTGTACCCTGGATAGCACAGGCAAGCAAGAATACGAAATCGAAATTGAAGAAATCGTGGACCAAAATCGGGAAAGCAAAAATTTTATCATTCGCGTAACAGACCCAAAACTCATTGAAAAAACCGGCGGCATCGTCCAAGGGATGAGTGGCAGCCCCATCGTGCAAAACGGGCATCTCATCGGCGCCGTTACCCACGTCCTTGTGGGCGATCCCACAAGAGGCTACGGCATTTTCATTGAGAATATGCTCAAGGCTTTGCCGGAATAAGCGGGAGGCGCAGGCCTCCCTACATAAAAATCCTCCTCTGCACTTTTATTATACAGAGGAAGATTGAAGTTTCATTGAATTTTTACAAAGAAGGAATTTGCAGCGTAAAGGAAACGAAGCCCCGGAAGCAATCTACCCGAATCTGCCCCTTGTGAGCGATTGCAATGGCCTTTGCAATCGCAAGGCCCAGGCCGTAGTGCTTTTCCTCGCTGTTCCGGACGGGATCTGCCCGATAAAAACGTTCGAAAAGTTTTGTCCGTTGTTCTTCGGGGATCTCATCGGCTCTGTTGATAACGGAAAGCTTTGCAAGGCCGTGTTCTGCACGCAAGCAAAGCCAAATATCGCCCGGCTCTTTGCTGTGGCGAATGGCATTATCAAGCAGAATGGAAACGATCTGCCTGAGCTGCGGGCCGTTTCCGACAACACATACGTTTTCTGCGATCTGAGTATTCAAAACAAAGCCCTTTTCAAAGGCAACGCTTTCAAAGGGTAAGGCTTCCCCACAGACCAAACGGCTCAGATCCACCCGTTCCATCTGAACGGCGGCATTTTCGGTGCGGGCAAGCTCAAGAAGCTGAGCTACCAGCACCCCCATGCGTCGGTTTTCATACTGAATGTTGTAAAGCCACTTATTTTCGCCCAACTCTCTGGATAAAAGTTCTAAATTGGCGCTCATCACCGAGATCGGTGTTTTCAGTTCGTGGCCCGCATCGGAAACAAACTGTTTTTGCTTCTCATAGCTTTCCTCCAGGGGATTTACGATCTTTTTTGCTAACCATACCGATAAAAAGAAAAATACGATTAAAAACGCGACGCCGAAGAGAAGCGTGTATCGAAAAAGCGTTCCGGCACTTTCGTGAAAGACCGTATTATCCTTAAAGGTAACAAGGGTATAATACCCCTTATCCATTTTGTAAAAGGCGAGATTCTTTTTCGTGCCGAGCTCCCTTTTCCCTCCCAGAATCTCACGAGCCAGATCGGAAAGCTCCTGATCGGAATGAACGGCAGAAGAATCATTTTGGATTTCAAGAATCTCTCCCTGGTAAGAAAAAGCCACGGTATAAAAAGTAGATAATCGAAAAACAGGCGACTGCGTAAATTCCGGCTCAAAAATGCTTCCGCCGGGCACGGGCATGGCCGACGGCCTTCCGGGCAAGGTGTAGCGTTGGGCGTAGGCCTTCAGCATCATGGTGTTTTCCCTGGTCATCTCAAAATAACTGGAAGCGTAGATCACACCAAGGGTAAATCCCCAAAGAAGGACCAAAATCGACATAATGGAAATAACGATCTTCCTTCTAGATCTTTTAAACATCGTCACACCTCAATTCATAGCCCACACCGCGCACCGCTTTGATCTGGGTCTTCGCTCCCACGAAGCTAAGTTTTTTGCGGGTAAAGGACATATACACCTCTACGTTGTTATACTCAGCGTCACTTTCATAACCCCAGATCTTCATGGCAAGTTGCTCTCTTGTCAGGATCTGGCCACTGTTTACAATGAAGTATTCCAGGATCCGGCATTCCTTTTCACTGAGCCGAACGCTCTGGCCGCTAACCGTGCACGATAGAGTAAAAGCGCCGGGATCCAGCACGATATCCGCAAAAGAAAGCGCCCCGTCTGCCGTTGACGAATTTCGCCTGAGAAGGGCCCGCAAGCGAGCCAGAAGTTCCCGGGTCAGAAAAGGCTTTGTCAGATAATCGTCAGCGCCGCTGTCAAGCCCCATGACCTTATCATCAAGCTCCGCCTTTGCACTCAGCATCAGGATGGGCGTTGCGATACCCCGGCTACGGGCTTTTTTCACCACCTCAAAGCCGTTCATTTCGGGAAGCATCACGTCAAGAATCGCCGCATCATAAATATTACTCTCAATGGCTACCAGACCCTCAAGGCCGTTTTCATAATGATCCACCTGATATTTTTCGAGGCGCAGAATTTCGCAAAGTGCTTCCGCCATTCTTTTTTCGTCTTCAACCAGTAAAATTCTCATCACAACACCTCCCCGTATAGCCATTATACCACAAAAGATTGAAGAAAGATTTAATTTTTACAGAAAAGAGGCGATACACCGTATCGCCTCTAAAAATTATCTGTTTCTACTGCCATATCTTACCAGTTCATACCGCTGGTCGCACATTGCCGCAACCTCCGGCGAATGGCTGACCAGGATCACGCATTTTCCTTGATTGGCAAGTTCTCGGAAGATATTCATAATTTCATTTTGCGTTTCCATATCAAGATTTCCCGTAGGCTCGTCTGCCAAAATAACATCGGGATCGTAAGAAAGTGCACGGGCAATGGCAACTCTCTGCTGCTGACCACCGGATAATTTCAGAACCCGGCGGATTGCCTCTTCCGGCGAAAGCCCCACTGAGGAAAGAAGCGCCAGGGCTCTCTCCTTTTTCCCTTTCTTTTTATATCCGGCCACGTCCATAGATAAAATCACATTTTCCAAAGCAGTAAATTTCGTAATCAGATTAAAGCTTTGGAATACCACGCCGATATATTTGGAACGGAAGGTATATTTGTCCATCTTTGCCACGCTCTGATTCTCATATAAGATCTGTCCGGAAGTGGGTGCGGCAAGGCCGGAAAGAAGGGATAAAAGCGTGGTCTTGCCGGCGCCGGACTTTCCGATAATGCAATACATCTTTCCTTTTTCAAATTCGTATGAAACGTTTTGCAACACGGGCGTTTTGTCATAAGAAAAGCAAATGTTTTCAAGGGATAAAACTGACATCTTTCTTCTCCTTTCTCAATCTCGGTTGGCAAGGATCTTCAAGGGATCGTACCGCATAATAAAGAGTACCGATACCAGGCTCGCTACCAGGGTCAGAAGGAGTCCTACGCCAAGCATCTGAAATACTACCGTTAAATTCATTGCGGAATTCACTTCCGTAATATAATCTTCCGCGCTTCCCAGCATATTTTCAAAGGGATTTCTTCCTCCTTCCCCTCCGCCGGGGATCTCCGAGGGCATTTCGCCGCCGGGCATTCCGGGCATTCCGCCTCCGAAATCACCGGGACGGCCAAAGTTTTCCTCCATTTGAGATTGCTGCGAATTCTGACTTTCAATCTGCCCTTCCAAGAGCGCATTGGTAACGGGAACGGAGCTGACCGCGCCGATGCCGGCGCCAATGATGACCGCAATCATGGTAACCACAAGGATCTCACACATAAACTGAGCGGCAACCTTCCATTTCTTCATTCCCATTGCCGTCAGTACGCCTACCTCGTATTTGCGTTCCCTGACATTAAAGACGTTGAGAACCAGGAGAATGACCGCGCCGATAACGAGGATCACCACCAAAAATCCGCCGGCCATGGTGCTAAGGGTATTGAGAGGCGTAAGGCTGTTTTCAAAAGCGGTAAGATCGGGAGAAGATACGGTGTAGGAATCGTCAAGACCGAGGGCGCGGACTTCTTCCTCAAAAGCCTCGTATTTTTCAGCGTTTTCAAAAACGTAAGTGGCAGAAACGGATCCGGTGATCGCGCTATTACTTTCTCTTCCGAAATCATCGGTAACGGTGACAGCGTCCTCTTCAGACGCCGCAAGGATCTCTTCCAGCGCCGCCGCGCTCATATAAATTTGGTTGGCGGGATCCTGGCTCTTGCCAAAAACTGACATGGAAAAATCATTATTTTGGGTACTGGCATAAAGGCCTACGATTTTTAGTTCATACGTTTCGCTTTCCGAAGAAGGATTTACCAAAAGAACGGTATCTCCTACGGCCAGATCGTTATAAATGGCAAGCTCTTCAGAAACGATACATTCTTTTTCGGTCGTACCTTCTTCAAAGATCTTGCCGCCTTCCAAAACGGAAGCCGTACCGTCCATAAAGGCGCTCATAGAGCGGTCGCTGCTGTAACCGATCACGGAAAAATCCGAGGAGGTGAACATTTCTTTCCCGCCAAACATCCCGCCGCCGGGGAAAGCCATCCCGCCGCCGAAGGAGCCCTTGCCGGAATCCGATTCACTTTCTTCCTCTTCCGTTTCATCCGTTACCGGCTCCAGCTCTTCCCCTCCGTTAAAAGCCGCGGTAACGGTATAATAAAAATCCTGAACGGACTGGGCCTTGGCGTATTTTTGATATTCTTCCAGTTCAAGGGAAGAGGCGTTTCCCATCATATCTTTAAATTGATCCCGGTCAAAACCGCCGCCCATACCGCCGCCTCCGGTGCCGCCGGCCATATCGTTCATCATGGCGCTTCTATCGTAAGAAATGGTAGCCGTAATATCAAGTTCCGCCAAAACGCCTTCTTTGGCGCTTTCTGCCGCTTGTCGGATAGATAAGCCAAGGCAGGCGGAAACGGCAATCACAAGCGCAATGATACCGATTAAAATATTGCGCCCCATTGACCTGCTGATACATCTGAGTGCGTTTTTGATAATATACATAAAAACTCCCCCTCTCAAAATTCTTTCTTTGCTACCTTATTATAAAAAATAAGATTGAAAATAGATTGAAGCACGCTTACTTCTATATCTTTTTCAAGATAAAATTGACTTCTTTTATCTTCTAAAACAAAAAAGCACCGCAAAAGCGGTGCTTTTTCTGTTCCCACAAAAGCATCGTTGACAATAAAATGCACGAAAAGTATAATAAGGGCAGTAACATGTGCTTGTTTTAATTTCAATATTTATATTTTTCGTTATTAAAACGATACGCTTTATCAAGGAGCAGAAGAATGATAAAAGCAATATTAACTGGGGAAATGAAAAATAGTTTGCGAGAAATGATTGGGGCAGAATTTGTTTCTTATCAGTGTGGGAAAACGATTCCTACTATCAATGCCGCCTATGGAAATTTAAGAATAAACACTTCCGGAGTATCGATTGAGATCACAAATCTTGAGAAAGAAATGCCGTTTTTTGATGGAACGGAAGAAGTTGCGGTTTTACAATGTGAAAAGATAGGCTCCAACAAACCTTTTCAACCATATTGCATTGAACCCTTCCAAATCTACGAAGTAGGAGAAATCATAAAAAGCATTGAGATTATTAAAGACAAAATCAATGTAAACAATGGTGAATATGAGATTGCTTTTGATAGAGCCATTGTAATTCGAATGGAAAAAGGAATTTTGATGTTCTCAAGAGGGATTTGGTTTTCGGAAGAAATCGCCATTTCGGAAAATGATCAATATGATACTCTGTTTCCGATAGAAGAAGTGGTAGATGCTTGGTCAAATGAAGGAGAGTATACGGTACGAGTGGAAAGGTTTATTGAAACACTATGATCTATATTACAGGCGATACGCATATTCCGGTGGATATTACAAAACTTTCCTCGAAGCGTTTTCCTCAGCAGAAAGAAATGACCGAACGCGACTTTCTTATTATTTGCGGAGATTTTGGCGGTGTTTGGTGCGGAGATAACGAAGAGCTGTATTGGAGAAAATGGCTGGAAAAGAAAAATTTTACCACCTTGTTTGTGGACGGTAATCACGAAAATTTTGACCTTTTGAATGAATTTCCCGTCTCTTCTTTCTTTGGCGGCAAGGCGCACAAGATCAGCGATAAAATCTTTCACTTGATGCGTGGGGAGATTTATGAAATAGAAGGAAAGAAAATTTTCACCTTCGGAGGAGCCGCCTCTCACGATCGGGATTTCAGAACAGAGGGGAAGAACTGGTGGAATAAAGAACTTCCAAGCGAAGAAGAAATGAACGCTGGGATTCAAAATCTTGAGAAGGCCAGATGGGACGTGAATTTTGTCATTACCCACTGCGCACCCACCATAATTCAAAGAGAGGTTGCTTCTAATTACGAAGAAAATATCTTGACCGAGTTTCTCCAAGGGATCAAAGATAAGCTTTCCTATCACAAGTGGTTTTTCGGTCATTATCACAAGGATGAAACAATAGATGATCGGCACATTGCCGTCTTTCAGTCTATTTTAAAAATATGATCATCATACAAACGCAAGAAAAAGTCAATTCATTATTTAAAAACAAAAAAGCACCCGAGAGGGTGCTTTTTTATTGTTTATTCGGTTTTGGCAAGAAAAGCGCGCAGGCGGGGGGACTGGGGATTTAAAAAGAGGTCGTCGGGATTTCCCTCTTCCGCAATAACACCGTCTGCCATAAAGATCACCTTATCACTGATCTCACGGGCAAAGCCCATTTCGTGGGTTACGATGATCATGGTAATATTCTTTTCCGCAAGCTCCCGCAGAACCTTCAGCACTTCACCGGTCAATTCCGGGTCAAGAGCGCTGGTGGGCTCGTCAAAGCAAAGGATCTTGGGAGAAAGCATCAGCGCACGGGCGATAGCAACTCTCTGCTGCTGACCGCCGGAAAGCTCGCAGGGGTAGTTTTCCGCTTTTTCGGAAAGGCCTACCTGCTCCAAAATGGTATCCGCTCTCTGGGAGATCTCCTGGAAAATTTCTTTTTTCTTTTCCTTATAATCTTTTCTTTCCTTTGCCAGAAGGCGAGGCGCCAGGCAAAGATTATCCTTTACGCTGTACTGGGGGAAAAGATTGAACTGCTGGAAAACAAGGCCGAAATTCATTCTCTTTTCCCGAACCTTGTCGTCGCTTAATTTTTTATCGGTCAGGGCGTTGAAAAAGCTTTCGCCTTCCAGAAAAAATTCTCCTTCATCGGGATCGCAAAGGAAGTTGATACAGCGAAGAAGAGTGGTTTTTCCGCTACCGGAAGAACCGATAATGGAAACCACCTCTCCCTTTTCCATGGAAAAATCAATTCCCTTTAAAACTTCCGTCTTACCAAAGCTCTTGGAGACGTTTTTCACTTCAAAATATGCCATAAAAACCCCTCCTTTATGCTTTAAAATAGGAAAGACTCTTTTCCACTCTGCCAAGGAGAATGGTAAGAATTCCTACGAATGCAAGATAGAATACCGCCGTGTAAAAGAGCGGCCAGATAAGAGCCTGGGAAGAGGCCATATCCTTGGCGCACTTGATGATCTCGGGGATGGCAATGGCGTTGGCAAGGGCCGTATCCTTTACCAGCGTAATAATTTCGTTTGACAGGGCGGGAACGATGCGTTTTACCACCTGCTTCAAAACGATCTTAAAGAACACCTGGCTTTTGGTAAGACCCAGTACGTAACCGGCCTCATACTGTCCCTGGGACACGCTTTCAATACCGCCGCGGAAGATCTCGGAGAAATAGCAGGCGTAATTGATGACGAATGCAATAAGAACTGCCAAAAACCGACCTTGCCACAGAAGCTCGTTGCTACCGGCGGCCATGGTCATTTTCAGGTCAATGGTATTGAAAATATTGATAGCGGAATTGCCGTTTGCCAAAAGGCTGGGCAGATAATAAATAACGAAAATGAAGAGCATCAGCGGAACACCGCGGATGATCCAGATAAAAATGCGGGTGGGGACCCGAAGTATTTTCGCACGGCTCATAGAGAAAAAGGAGAAAACAAGGCCCAGCGGAATGGCCAATACCAGAGTCAGGAGAAAAAGCAGACAGGTAATGCCAAAGCCCCGGAGCAAAAGCGTGGTAATCGTTAAAAAATCCATTGAGAAAATCCTTTTCTAAAGACAGAAAACTGCAAGGCGAAAAATCGCCTTGCAAATTTTCATTTTGTGTTTTTCTTATTTCTGATCTGCAAAATCGGTGATTGCGGTGTTTGCTACGCCGTACTTGTCAGCAAGCTTTCCGATGGTACCGTCTTTTGCAAGTTCTTCCAGAGCGCCGTTTACCTTTGCGGTCAGGTCAGAGCCCTGCTTGAAGCCGATTGCATAGTATTCAGCGTCGCTGGCAACAGTTTCGCAGATTTTGAAGTTTGCATAGTCGCCCTTGCCAACGTAAGCTTTTGCAAGCTGTTCGTCTACTACTACGAAATCAACTGCGCCCATGGAAAGTTCCTTCATCGCGTCCAGCTGAGAGGTAACGCCCTTCTTGATGGCACCGGTGAGCTTTTCGCCAAGGAAGGTATCGCCGGCGGAGCTCTGCTCTACTGCGCCTACTTTGCCGGAAAGGCTGTCAGCTGCGGTGATAGCGGCAACGGTATCAGCTTTTGCAACGATAACCTGCTTGTTACCCATGTAGTTGTAAGAGAAGTCTACTTTGTCTGCACGGGCTACGCCGTCATCGTCAGCGGTGTTTGCGGTGAAACCGTTCCAGATGCAGGTGATTGCGCCGGAGTTCAGTTCGGTGTACTTCTGATCCCAATCGATCAGTTTGAATACGGGCTTGTAACCAAGCTTTGCGAAAACTGCTTCTGCCAGTTCGGTATCGAAACCAACGAGCTTGCCGTCTTCTTCGTAGTTCATGGGTTCGTAGATGGTGTAACCGATTACGGCTACCTTTTCGTCAGTACCTTCAGTTTCGGTTGCGGTGGTGGAAGGTTCGCCAGCGCAAGCTACCATAGAGATGAGCATCATTGCTGCCAGAACCAGAGCGAGTAATTTTTTCATTTTCTTTTTCTCCTTTTTGCCTGTGGCATTTTATTATTTTATCGTTTTAGCAATTTAGTGTGCTAAAGCAGTGAAGACATAATAACACCCTTTAAAGAGTTTGTCAATACTTTTTTTCAAAAAAATAAAAAAATTTTTTTAAAAAGTGAAAAAAGGGGGATTTTTCCCCTAAATTTCCTTGAAAAGTGGAAAAATATGCAGTAAAATAATAGGTAGAAAGCTTATATAAAGAAAAGGAAACCCTATGGACATCATCAAAACTCTGGCAGAAGAACTGAAACTTACAGAAGAAAGAATCGGGAACGTCATTACTCTTTTAGACGACGGCAACACCGTTCCCTTCATTGCCCGCTACCGCAAAGAAATGACCGGCGCCATGGACGACGTGACCCTTCGCCGCTTTGCAGACCGTCTGGAATACTTAAGAGGTCTGGAAAAAAGACGGGAAGAGGTGCGCCTGGCCATTGAAGAGCAGGGAAAAATGACCGAGGAACTTTCCGCAAAGCTGGAGGCCGCTTCTATTCTGGCAGAGATCGAGGATATTTACCGTCCCTTCCGTCCCAAGAGAAAGACCCGCGCCTCTGTGGCAAGGGAAAAGGGCCTGGAGCCTTTGGCCCAGATCATCACCGGACAGGGCCAGGGCGAAAAAGCAGAAATTTTGGCCCTCTCTTATATAAATGAAGAAAAAGGCGTTCTCACCGCAGAAGACGCTGTAGGTGGCGCCCTGGATATCATTGCGGAAGACATTTCCGACAATGCGGATTTCCGCGCGGAATTGCGCCGCATGATGACAAAGGAAGGAAAATTCGTTACCCGCGCCGTGGAAGGAGCGGATATTGGCGTATACTCTATTTACGAAAACTTTTCCCAGGATATTAAGTCCATTCCCGGCCATAGAATTTTAGCCGCCAACCGTGGCGAAAAGGAAGAGGTGCTGAAGGTAAGCCTTGAAATGGGCCACTACGCTCCCCTCTCCTTCTTGCAGAACAGACTGGTAGATCCCGCTTCTACTTACGCAAACCTTATGGAAAAAGCACTGGAAGACAGCTACCGCCGTCTGATCTTCCCCTCTCTGGAACGAGAGATCCGCACGGCGCTCACCGACGATGCGGGAGAAAAGGCCCTGGTGCTCTTTTCCGAGAATCTGAAGAACCTTCTTCTTTGTCCCCCCATTAAGGGCAAGACCGTTTTAGGGTACGACCCCGGTTACCGTACCGGCTGTAAACTGGCAGTAGTAGATCCCACCGGCCGTGTACTGGAGACTGCGGTGATCTATCCCACAAAGCCCCAGGAAAGACTGGAAGAATCCGAAAAGAAGGTACTCGGACTTATCCGCAAATGGGGTATTGATACCGTTGCCATCGGAAACGGTACCGCCAGCAAGGAAAGCGAGATCTTCATTGCTTCCGTTATCAAAAACAACAATTTACCTGTAAAATATATGATGGTTTCCGAGTCCGGCGCCTCCGTTTACTCCGCCTCTGCCGTAGGCACGGAAGAATTCCCGGATTTTGACGTAACGGAAAGAAGCGCCGTTTCCATCGCCAGAAGACTGCAGGATCCCTTGGCAGAGCTTGTGAAGATCGAGCCCAGAAGCATGGGTGTAGGTCAGTATCAGCACGATTTAAAGCCGGCAAGACTGGAAGAGGCCCTGGGGGGCGTTGTGGAAAACTGCGTAAACCAGGTGGGCGTAGACTTAAATACCGCCTCTTATATGCTCCTTTCCTACGTTGCGGGCATTACCAAAACCGCCGCGAAAAACATCGTAGCCTACCGGGAAGAAAACGGAGAATTTCAGACCCGTAGCGAAGTGAAAAAGGCAAAGGGCGTAGGAAACAAGGCCTTTGAGCAGTGCGCAGGCTTTTTGCGGGTGCCCGGCGGAAAAGAACCTCTTGATAACACCGGCGTTCATCCGGAAAGCTATCCCGCCGCAAAAGAACTGTTAAAGAAATTCGGATTTGATCCCAAAAAGCTCACCGTAGAGGGCGTGCCCGGTCTTTTGGCTTTCTGTGAAAAGGAAGGCAAAAAGGCCCTGGCAGAAGAGCTTGGTATCGGCGAAATGACCCTTTCCGATATTATCAGAGAACTGGAAAAGCCCGGCCGTGATATGCGCGATGACTTTGCCCAGCCCATTCTCCGGGACGACGTAATGGGAATGGAAGACTTAAAAGAAGGCCAGGTACTGGTTGGTACGGTGCGCAACGTATGCGACTTTGGCGCATTTGTGGATATCGGCGTTCACCAGGACGGCCTTGTTCACATTTCCCAGCTTTCCGAGCGCTTTGTAAAGCATCCTTCCCAGGTGGTTGCCGTAGGCGACCAGGTCACCGTAGCAGTACTGGGCGTGGATCTGAACCGGAAAAAGATCAGCCTTACCATGAAAGGCGTAAAAAAATAAAAAAAGGAAAAGCTTTTATGAAAAACTTTGGCTTTAAAACCTGTCTGAAGATTGCCGGCGCGATTTTCTGCCTGTATCTTGCCATTCACTATTGGCCGGGCATTTCCGCCTTTTTAGGCGCTCTTCTCTCTGCGGCCGCACCCCTTGCGATCGGATTTTTCATCGCCTATATTCTCAATATGATCATGAGTTTTTACGAACGGGTGCTCTTCTTTACCGCAAAAAAGAAATTTGCCCTGGCCGTCAAAAGGCCCGTATCTCTTCTCTTGTCCTTTATTTCTTTGGGCGCTGTTATTTCCATTGTGGTGGGCCTGATCCTGCCTCAACTAGTTTCCTGTATTCAGCTGATTATCGGGCTGATCCCCGGCGCCATTGACAAGGGGATCGATCTGATCGGCAAGTACCACCTTCTCTCCGACGAGATCCTTGCTACCTTGGACGCCATTGACTGGAAGCGCCGGGTAGAACAGCTCCTTAGCCTTGTGACAAACGGTGTAAGCGGCGTGGTAAACCTTGTGATCAGTACCGTAACCGGTCTGATCTCCGGCGCCATCACCGCCTTTATCAGCATAATCTTCGCCGTATATCTTCTCTTTAGCAAAGAAACCTTGAAAAAGCAGGGCTGTAGACTTTGCCGTCACTACCTGCCGGAAAACTTCCGCAAAAATCTCTTTTATGTAGTGGGCACCGTAAACGAGACCTTCCGCCGCTACATTATCGGTCAGTGCGCCGAAGCGGTGATTTTGGGTATGCTTTGCGCAGTGGGAATGATGATCCTTTCTCTTCCCTATGCGGCTATGATCAGCACCCTCATTGCTTTTACGGCTCTTGTTCCCATTGCCGGTGCTTATATCGGTGCCGGAGTAGGCGCCTTTATGATCCTGACCATAAGCCCCGTAAAGGCCCTTATCTTTCTCATTTTTATTATCATTCTCCAGCAACTGGAAGGAAATCTTATTTACCCCCGCGTAGTGGGTTCTTCCCTGGGTCTGCCCGGAATCTGGGTGCTGGCGGCCATTACTATCGGCGGCGGCATTGCCGGCATCGGCGGTATGCTCCTGGGCGTACCTCTCACAGCTTCCCTCTACCGCCTTGTAAACAATCATATGGATAAAAAAGAAGCGGCGGAAAAAGAAGCCGCCGAAGAAAAAGAAGAAATTCAGGTGGAAAAAGAAGCATGAAAATTACAAACGATATTTTATATCTTGGCGTAAACGATCATCAGGTAGACCTTTTTGAAGGGCAGTACTCCGTACCCGGCGGAATGTCCTATAATTCCTACGCCATTGTAGATGAAAAAACCGCCGTTCTTGATACGGTAGATCAAAAATTCATTGATGTTTGGCTTCAAAACGTAAGGGAAAAACTGAACGGCAAAAGCCCGGACTATCTTGTGGTACACCACATGGAGCCGGACCACTCCGCCGGCATCGCCCGTTTTATGGACGCTTTCCCGGAGGCCAAGATCGTATCCTCTGCCCAGGCTTTCCGTATGATGAAGAATTTTTTCGGCACGGATTTTGAAGAAAGACGGATTCTGGTAGGAGAAAAAGACAGCCTTTCTTTAGGCAAGCACTCTCTTACCTTCTTTACCGCTCCCATGGTGCACTGGCCGGAGGTGATCGTAAGCTATGACAGCTTTGACAAAGTCCTCTTTTCCGCCGACGGCTTCGGTAAATTCGGCGCACTGGACACCAAAGAAGACTGGGCAGGAGAAGCCAGAAGATACTATATCGGCATCGTAGGGAAATACGGCGCCCAGGTGCAGAATCTTTTGAAAAAGGCATCCACCCTGGATATTTCCATCATCTGCCCCTTACACGGTCCCGTCCTTTCCGAAAACCTTTCCTATTATCTCGGTCTGTATGATACCTGGTCTTCCTACCGGGCAGAGGAAGAGGGCGTTGTGATCGCCTACACTTCCGTATACGGCGGCACGAAAAAAGCGGTTTTGCGCCTTATAGAAGCCTTGAAAAAAGAGGGTGTGGAAAAGATTTCTCTTTTCGATCTTGCCCGCTGTGATATGGCAGAAGCGGTGGCAGACGCCTTCCGTTTTGACAAGCTGGTTCTTGCCACTACCACCTATAACGGGGATATTTTCCCCTTCATGCGGGAGTACATCCATCACCTGACCGAGCGGGGCTTTACCGGAAGAAAAGTCGCTTTTGTGGAAAACGGAAGCTGGGCGCCCACGGCGGCCAGGGTGATGAAGGAGATGCTGGAAAAATCCGAGGATCTTTCCTTTACGGAAAACAATGTGCGGATCCTTTCCGCCCTTTCCCTGGAGTCCGAGGAACAGATCCTCTCCCTTGCAAAAGAACTGGCAGAAAAATAAATTTTTACACGGCAGGTACCCTGCCGGGAAAGAGGTCTTCCTATGAGTACCATCGAATCCAAAGCCCTTTACGCCCTGTCTTACGGGCTGTACGTTTTAACCTGCAAAGACGGCGAAAAGGACACGGGGCTGATTATAAACACCGTTATGCAATTAACCTCTACCCCTTGTCAGATCGCAGTATGCGTAAACAAAGAAAACTATTCCGCCTCTCTTATTTCCAAAGAGAAGAAAATGAACGTATGCGCCCTGACGGTAGATACCCCTTTTGATATTTTCAAGACCTTTGGTTTCCAGAGCGGAAAAACGGCGGATAAATTTAAAGGCCTTACCCCCGATCATTCGGAAAACGGTCTTGCCATCCTGCCCCAATATACCGGCTCTTTCCTTTCTCTTCAGGTAGAAGAAGAAAAGGATATGGGCAGCCATATTCTTTACCTTTGCACCGTAACGGAAAGCCGGGTACTTCTGGACAAGGAATATATGACCTACGCTTATTACCACAAAAACGTAAAGCC
>JAZNRO010000096.1:0-8748 GCA_045590715.1 Eubacteriales bacterium
ATTGGTGAAAAGCTTTCAATCAAATTATTATCCATATTGCGACTCCTCTCATAGTTGTTAAAATCATTATATCACAAAAAGAAGACAACCGCAATCCTAATAATTATTGTGCTGTTACTTTACGGCGAGATACTCTGCGCTCCTTGATTTTCCGACCGTTCCGAACGGTTGCGGAAAATCTGCGTTGCTCGAGACTTCACAGTTTCAAAATGCTATCGCGCATTTTGAACTGCTTCGACGAACTACGTTCGCATCTCACACCACCACAAAAAAATAATGAACCACACCAAAGGTATGATTCATTATTTTTGGCGGAGACGGCGAGATTCGAACTCGCGGGGGATTGCTCCCTAACTGATTTCGAGTCAGCCCCGTTATGACCACTTCGATACGTCTCCATATAAAATTGTAAAGGCAAAGCCTGATACCTAAATTGCGAGAAAACTGCGAGATGCAGAATTCCAAAAGTGCAAACCGAAGTCCTTAAAGCCCCGATAAATAAAGGGTTTACGGAGATACAGTCGTGACAGACCCGACTATGTTTCGAGTCAGCCCCGTTATGACCACTTCGATACGTCTCCGTATATGTTAAACTCCCGAAGGAGTATTAACGCAAATATTCAGTTGTATTAGAATTCTCGTTAGAACTCTGCGTGATGCGGTGATAGGCAGATGCCAGAAAACCGCATGGTTAAAGGCTTTTTGGAAGATTGACTTCCGTTTGTCGAAGAAGATTTCGAGTCAGCCCCGTTATGACCACTTCGATACGTCTCCGTATATGTTAAACTCCCGAAGGAGTATAACGCAATATGCAATTTTTTTATCGAACGGGGCGCCCCGTTATGTCCTTTTGCGGTTCCCGAAATTTCCTGCTCGCTTTTCGCTTCGCTAAATTTCGACCGCGGCAACTCCTTTTTGCTCGCTTCATCACCGTTTAGGTGCGCTCGCAAACGTCCCCACTTCGATACGTCTCCGTAGTTTTTTTGACTGGAACAGTTTACCATAGGGCCGGGGCTTTGTCAAATCTTTTGTTCTGAAAAAAAGAGTGCCGGAGGCACTCTTTTTGAGTAAAAATGGGGAAACCGGAGTAAATTAAAGTTGCAGGCGATGATACTCTTCCCCATCCAGTTTTTTCCAGATGAAAAGACCGTCCTGAAGGGTCATATACCCTCTCTCAGAGCCTGCTTTGGGAATGGTGGTAGAGCCGGGATTTAAAACGTAAATGCCTTCTACCGGATCCCAGGTGGGAATATGGGTATGACCGTGGAGAAGCACGTCCCCTTCTTTCAAATTAGGAAGAGCGGAAGCGTTAAAGTGATGGCCGTGGGTTGCAAAGACGGTTTTCTCCCCAAGGGAAATCAGGGCATAGTCTGCCAGAATGGGAAAATCCAGAACCATTTGATCCACCTCGGTATCACAATTACCGCGAACGCAGAAGATCTCGTCCTTATATTCATTCAAAAGAGCGATCACCTCTTTGGGGGCATATTCACTGGGCAGGTCGTTACGAGGGCCGTGATAGAGAAGGTCGCCAAGGAAAAGAAGACGGTCTGCTCCCTCCTCTTTATAAGCCTTAAGAAGGGCGCGCAAAGCTCCGATAGAGCCGTGAAGATCAGAAGCGATCAAGTATTTCATGAAAAATTCCTTTCGGTAAAAGATTCTTTTTTTATTATAAGAAAAAACGCCTATTCTTTCAAGCCTTTTTTCATTTTTCTTATCACTTTTTCGCAAAAAGAAGCAATCATAAAAATATCTTGAAAAGAAATGTCCTTTGTGGTACAATGAAGCCGAAAAATGAATTTTTACTAGTATAAAGGAAGACTGTATGAACATTATCATTGTAGGCGGAGGAAAGGTTGGCACCACCATTCTGGAAAATCTGGTGCAAGAAAACCATAACGTGGTTGCCATTGACAGCAATCCCAAAGTGATCGAAGAAATCTCCAATATCTATGACGTAATGTGCGTTTGCGGAAACGGCGTAGATTGGGAAACGCTCACCGAAGCCGGCGCCCAAAAAGCAAATCTTCTCATTGCCGTTACCGGCAGTGATGAATTCAATATGCTTTGCTGTTTTATGGCGAAAAAAGTGGGTGTTCCCCACGTGATCGCCAGAATCCGCAACCCCGAATACAACGATAAAAGTCTTGGTTTTATCAAGCAGTCCCTGGATATTTCCTTTGCCATCAATCCCGATGCGGTGGCGGCCAAGGAATGCTTTAACCTGCTTCAATTCCCCAGCGCGGAAAGCATTGAAACCTTTTCCCGCCGGAATTTTGAACTGATTGAATTCGTATTAAAGCCGGACTCCATCCTGTGCGAAATGACCCTTATAGAAATGAGAAAGAAATTTCCCGCTTCCTACCTTGTGGGCATCGTACAGAGAGGTGATGAAGTGGTGATCCCGGACGGATCTTTCCGCCTGCAAAAGGGAGATAAGATCGGTCTGACCGCCTCTGCCCAGGAGCTGGAAAAACTGCTGGGTATGCTGGGAACCACCCAGGACAGAGCGAAAAACGTTATGATCGTAGGGGCAGGCAGATACGCCTTTTATCTTGCAAAAATGCTTATCTCTTCCGGCATTTCTGTTACGGTTATTGATAAAAACAAAGCCGCTTGCCACGCCTTTGCGCAGGCACTGCCGGAAGCCATGGTCATCTGCGGTGACGCGGCAGACAAAGAACTGCTGATGGAAGAAGGGCTTCTTTCCATGGACGCTTTCGTTGCCCTTACCGGAAACGATGAAGAGAACATTCTCATCTCCTACCTTGCCGAATCGGAAGGGGTAGGAAAAACCATTACCAAAATCGATCGGGCGGAGCTTTATACCATGGCCGAGAAGCTGGGCCTTGGTTGTATCCTGGCTCCCAAAAGAATGATCTCCGACGTGATCACCCGGTTTGCCAGAGCCCTGGATAACTCCATGGGCAGCAAAATCGAGACCCTGTATAAACTCATGGGCGGCAGAGCAGAAGCGGTAGAATTTATCGTACGGGAAGACTTCCGCTTTTTAAACACCCCCTTAAAAGAAGTGAAACTGAAAAAGAATATTCTCATCGCAGGAATTATCCGCGGTAGAAATGTCATCATCCCCGGCGGTAGTGACGTGATCCTGCCGGAAGACAGAGTGGTTGTTCTCACCACCGGCAAGAGCCTTGGTGACCTTTCAGACATAATGGAGTAAAAAGATGAATCGCAGAATGGTATGCCGTACCGTCGGCCTCATCGTACTTTTAGAAGCACTTTTACTGCTTCTCCCCCTTACAGTTTCTCTCATTTACAAAGATTCCTGCATTCCCGCCTTCTTGCTGAGCATTCTCATTGCTCTGGCCATCGGCCTTTTGATGGTACTCATCGCAAAACCCAGAACGAAGGTCATTTACGCAAAGGAAGGCTTTGCCATTACCACTTTTGCCTGGCTTTCTCTTTCCGCCATCGGTGCTCTGCCCTTTTTCCTTTCCGGGCAGATCCCCAATTACATTGACGCTTTTTTTGAAACCGTCAGCGGGTTTACCACCACCGGCGCTTCCATCCTGCGGGATGTAACAAAATTGGAAAAAGGTCTCCTGTTCTGGCGCAGTTTCACCCACTGGGTAGGCGGTATGGGTGTTCTGGTATTCCTGGTAGCCTTCTTAAGAGGGATCTCTGACCGCTCCATCCATATTCTTCGGGCGGAGATGCCCGGTCCCACTATGGGAAAACTGATGCCGAAACTGAAGGACACGGCGAAGATCCTTTACTTCATCTATCTTGGTATGACCGCGGTCCAGATAGTGTTTTTGCTCCTTGGCGGGATGAATCTTTTTGACAGTCTGGTTCACACCTTCGGCACAGCCGGTACCGGGGGCTTTGGCATATACACAGACAGCGCCGGATCTTTTACCCCCTATCAGACCTGGGTCATTGCCATTTTTATGATACTCTTTGGCGTAAACTTTAACCTTTATTATCTGATTTTGGCAAAAAGAGTGAAAACCGCCCTTTCCTCTACGGAACTTTGGGTATACCTTGGCATTATTTTCAGCGCAATTACCATTATTTGCGTAAATATTTCCGGTCTGTATCATTCCTTTGGCGAGACTCTGCGCCACGCAGTATTCCAGGTATCCTCCATTATGACTACCACCGGTTTTTCCTCTACGGATTTTAATCTTTGGCCCGGTCTTTCCAAAACCGTTCTTTTGATCTTAATGTTTATCGGTGCCTGTGCCGGATCTACCGCAGGCGGATTGAAAGTTTCAAGACTGATTCTTGTTGTGAAAAACTGCGTTTGTGAATTCCGTCATATGATCCACCCAAGATCCGTAAACGTTCTTCGCTACGAAGGAAAGACGGTGGATAAGGATACCAGGGAAAAAGCAAACCTGTATCTTGTTCTGTACGCGCTCTGCTTTTTTGTTATCTTCTTTCTTATCAGCTTCGACGGCTTTGATATTGAAACCAATTTCAGTGCCACTGCCGCTTGTTTTAACAATATCGGACCGGGTCTGGGCCTGGTAGGCCCCTTAAGCTCCTATGCCGATTATTCCTATTTTTCTAAAATTCTATTATCTCTTGCGATGCTTTTGGGAAGACTGGAACTGTGGCCCATTCTCCTGGCGCTGATTCCCGGCACCTGGAAAGGCTGGCGCAGATAAGAAAGGAAATGTATGACATACGAAAAGATCAAAAATGACCCCACTTTAAAAATTTATATTGACTGTGCCAATAAGTCCCTGGCGGCCCTTGGATTTACCGAGCACAGTTTTCCCCACGTGACCTTGGTATCAAAACGCGCGGGTGAGATCCTATCAAGCCTTGGATATGATGAGAGAACCTGCGAGCTTGCCCGCATTGCCGGATACCTTCATGATATCGGAAATCTCATCAACCGAACCGATCACAGCCAAAGCGGTGCCATTATGGCAATGTCCATTTTAAAAGAGCACGGCTTTCCCCCGGAAGAGATCGCCCGGATCGTATCTGCCATCGGCAATCACGACGAAGGCACCGGAACACCGGTAGACGCCATTTCCGCGTCCCTGATCCTGGCCGATAAATCGGACGTAAGAAGACAGAGAGTGCGGAACAAAGAAGTGGAAAGCTTTGATATTCACGACCGGGTCAACTTCTCCGTTACCCGATCCGATCTTATCATTTGCCGGGAGAAAAAAGAGATCACCCTGGATCTGAATATTGATACCAGCATCAGCTCCGTTATGGAATATTTCACCATCTTCCTCCAGCGAATGAACCTTTGCAAAAAGGCGGCTGAAAAGCTGGGAATGGAATTTAAACTTATCATCAATTCTCAAGCACTGATCTAAAAAAGCATAAAAAACGATGAGGTATGAAACCCTCATCGTTTTTTTATTTTTTCTATTAACAAATCAATTCTTGCTTGTTTGATTTCATCGCTTTTTAAATCAAACGCAAATGATTTTTCTGTCTTTTTTAATGGCGTAGTTGAAGGCTATTTTAGTCCCGCTTTTACGGGTGGCGGATGTATAGGATTCGTCGTAGCAGACAATACAAAAGCGGCTGTTATTTATCATTTCGTAATTGCGCTCTACGTATGCCGCTCTTCCGGATCCAAGAATTTTTTCGGGGTAATAAGTATCGTCATAAGACTTGAGCAAATAGGCTTTATAAGTATCGCTGATGACAGGAAATTCCGCACGCACGTAGATTCGTTTTATGTAGGGGTATTTTTCTTTGATTTTGGTCACCAGTTTCAGACACAGACTGTCAAAGCGGCTTTTGCTACCAAAGAAAAAGGTATCTACATTTTCAACTGTAATCAATCTTTCAATGATCTCGGTCAGCTTCATCCTCAACTCTTCAGTTTCATTTATGGTTCTGTGTCCAAAGAAACAGCAACTGTTCATCTCCACGCTTTTCACCCCAAGTAAATGATTTATTACCTATTATACATTATTATTTACTAAAAGTAAATAATCATTTACTTGTGGAAAGTTATAACTTGCCTCGTTTCCTTGTAAACTATTCATACAAGGGAGGCGGAATAATGAAAACAGAGTTTGCTGATAAATATATTACTTTAGGTTTAAAAATTGCTTATTACCGAAAAAAGGCCGGTTACACGCAAGAAACATTTGCGGAGCTTATTGATAAAAGCGTAAACTTTGTTGGTCAAGTGGAAGGGCCCGGCACTGTGCGCGGCGTTTCTCTGGAAACCTTATTCAAGATCGCACAGGTATTAAAAGTA
This sequence comes from Eubacteriales bacterium, assembly GCA_045590715.1. Taxonomy (GTDB): domain Bacteria; phylum Bacillota; class Clostridia; order Oscillospirales; family SIG627; genus RGIG5579. The sequence goes on from JAZNRO010000096.1 coordinate 6,209, forward strand.
CCCCCTTCTAAATTGTTGGAAGAAGACTAAAAAGGGATATATAACTTTAAAAGCGAAAACATGAAGGCTTTTTAAAATACCAAGGTCCTACGACTGCACTATCAAACCTGCCGCTGCCGCAAAACTCATCCGCAAGTAAACGAAAACTCTCTGCCGAAAATTCAGCAGAGAGTTTTTTGTGCCAAAAACGAATTATTAAATATAACCACCAACCTCGCCGATGGCTTGTCCCTAAAGTGCTTTGTTATTCTTCTTTACTTTTCTTTGGGTTCTACCCCGTAAATGGTTTTATAAAGATAAAAATAGTTGGCTTTTCTGTCTGTTACCATATTGTAATTGACAGAGGTATAACTTCCCTCCTGGGGAATCTTGGTGCTTTCAATATCATAGGTAATAAACGCGGGAAGGGACGCGATCAGATCTTTTAAAAGATCTTTTTGCATATTGGTAGTCACCAGAGGAAGGGTGGTATTCATCAGAGAATTGATTTGATCCAAAGAAAGGGAGCCCGCCTTTTTCGCCATGGCAGTCAGCACGTTTCTCTGACGCTGGGTTCTGGCCCAGTCAGATCCGATGGTACGGTTTCTGCTGTGGCACAGGGCCTGAATTCCGTTCAAGTGATGCATTCCATCCTGAACGGCAAGTTCTCCGCACTGGTAAGAATCGTTGTGGCTGGCATTGATGGTTTCAAATTTCGTTCTGTTGATATAATCTGCTTCTGCCGAAGATAAATACAGATCCACGCCGCCCATCGCATCTACCACTTTGACAAAGTCAGAAAAATCCACCTTCACATAATGGGAAACATCCACGTGAAAGCTTTCCTTCAGCACTGCCATGGTAAGATTTGCACCGCCGTAAGCGTGGGCGTGATTCAGTTTATCAAAGCCTCCGCTGATGGGGTTTTCCGGCTTCGTCGGATAAAGGGCCCAAATATCACGAAGGAAGGAGCAAAGAACGATCTTTTTCGATTCTCTGTTGACCGATACCAGCATCATAACGTCACTTCGACCGGCACCGCCAAGGCTTCTGCCGTCCGTTGCCAGAAGCAAAATATTGGTCACTTCTTTGGAATCGGTAATGGCAGGAAATTTCGAACGGTCAAAGCCATCCTTCTCGATATATTCTTCCTCTTCCTGGGTTTCAAAAGGCTTTTCCTCTACGGTTATACGCTGCGTTACAAACTCTTCTTCCTCTTTGGTTACGATATTGAGTTTGGAAAGATAATAATTCATTACTCCGTGGTAGATCGCAAACCCCAAAAGGATCAAAAGAGCAAGAATACAAAGAATAATACCGAGGATCTTGCGCCAGTCTTTCTTTTTCTTTTCTTTTGGCTTTTTTTCCTCGGAAGTTTTTTCTTCCTTTTGCTCTATTTCTTTTTCTTCCAAAATTTCTTTTTTGTCGTCCATTTTTCCTCCGGAAAGAAAGCGGGACAAAATCCCGCTTTTCTTAATCTTCTTTTGTGTCCTTTATTTCTTTGCCGTAGATTCTTTCATAAAGATCTTTGCAGTTTTCTTCCAGATCGGGAATGATATTATAATTTTCCTCTCTATACATTCCGTCGCCGGGGATACGGGTGTTTTCCATATCGTAAGTAAGATACAAAGGCGCTTGACTGATAATGTCCTTGATCTCGTCTTTCGGAACGTTTGTGGTGATCAAAGGAAGCACCGTATTTAAAAGTCTGTTGAGCTGGGTCAAAGAAAGGCTGGTGCCTTTTTTCGCCATGGCTTCCAAAAGATCTCTCTGACGCTGGGTTCTGGCCCAGTCAGAGCCAAGAGAACGGTTTCTTGCGTGACAAAGTGCCTGGGCACCGTTCAAGGTGAAGACGCCTTCTTTTACAGGGGATAACAATCCGCTTTTATATTCATATCCGTTATCGCCTACCGCAGTATCCGAAATCACGTAATTAATCTGTGAAACTTCCTCTGCCGTCAGATATAGCTGCACGCCGCCCATGGCGTCAATGATCTTCTGGAAGGAAGCAAAGTTCACCTTGGCGTAATAGTTTACGTCGATATTAAAGGTCTCTTCCAGCACTGCCATGGTAAGCTCCGGTCCACCGTAAGCGTGGGCGTGAGTCAGTTTATCGTATTTTCCTGCCACCGGGCTTTTCATATCCTTGGGGAACTTTGCCAGAATATCGCGAAGGAAGGAACAAAGCACGATCTTTTTGTTTTCTTTATTGACGGACAAAAGGATCATACTGTCACTTCTGCCGGCTTCATTGCCACGGCTGTCCACCGCCAAAAGCAAAACGTGGAAAACGTCTTTATTGTTGCAAATGCGAGGGAGATTATCCCCGTTTAATTCGCCGTTGTGATAGATCTCTTCCGTAACGGCATTCTGGGTCAAGGCTTCGGTCTGGTACTCTAGGTCTTCCCCGTCGGTAACCAAATTCAGTTTTCCAAGGTAATGATTTAAGATCAGGTGATAGGCACCAAAAAGTAATAGCAGAACCACAACGATGATACAAAAAACGGTGATAAGCCTTTTTTTTCTCCGCTGTGCTTGCGCCTTGGCGCTGGCTTTCACAG
>JAZNRO010000097.1:0-5237 GCA_045590715.1 Eubacteriales bacterium
CTATCTCCCAAGAGAAAAACTGGTCTTGGAAGCGGTAAAACTTCTTCAAGTAGAAAAAGAAAAGATCGAGAAGGTGCTCTCCCAGCTTTGTCGGGATATGGACCTTGTCTTAAATGCGCAAAATTCCGAAAAACCTGTTTATTTGCCGGATTATTTCCACGCGGAGACGGGCTGTGCTTCAAAACTGGTTCAGCTTTCCCGCATCAATTTATTCGGCTCTATTTCCCAGGTAGACAAACTGATCCGAGAAACGGAAAAGGCGGAAGGCATTACCTATGCCCCCGGCCAGGTAAAGGCCATTCGCTCTGCCATTGAAAATCCCGTGACCATCCTTACCGGCGGTCCCGGTACGGGTAAAACCACCATTGTAAAAGCCATTGTCAATATCTTCCGCCAGGTAGGAATGGAAATTACCCTGGCCGCCCCTACGGGCAGAGCCGCCAAAAGAATGAGCCAATCCTGCGGCTTTGAAGCAAAGACCATTCACCGCCTTTTGGAAATGGAGTATTCTCCCGACGATAAGGTGCGATTTGCCAAGAATGAGCAGAATCCCTTGCATTTTGATGCGGTGATCCTGGATGAAGTTTCTATGGTGGATATCCTGCTTTTCTCAAGCCTACTTAAGGCCATTCGCCCCGGTACCAGACTGATCCTCATCGGTGACAGCGATCAGCTTCCCAGTGTGGGAGCGGGCCAGGTGCTTCGGGATACCATCTCTTCCGAAGTGTTCCCCGTATGCCGTCTTTCCCGTATTTTCCGTCAGAGCGGGGAAAGTATGATCGTAGAAAACGCCCACCGGATCAACTCCGGTAAAATGCCCATTCCTTCGGGAAAAGAAGGGGACTTTTTCTTCCTGCAGAGAAAGAGCGTTTCGGAAACGGCTTCTCTCGTTCTTTCCCTTTGTAAGGAGCGTCTTCCCGCTACCTACGGGGAAGATATCCTTTCGGATATCCAGGTCATCAGTTGTACCAAAAAGGGGGACCTTGGTACTGCCGGTTTAAATCGCAGTCTTCAGTCTGCCCTAAACCCGCCTTCCCCCAAAAAGAAGGAAAAAGCCTTTCACGACGTGATCTTCCGGGAAGGGGATAAGGTCATGCAGATCCGCAACAATTACGATGCCCAATGGCAGGATGCGGAAAACGACAGCATTACCGGCCTTGGTGTATTCAATGGTGACATCGGCAAGATCGTAGAGCTAAATCACGCAAGCGAAAGCATCATCGTGGATTTCGATTCCCGTCTGGTGGAATATCCCTTTGAAGATCTTTCAGAGATCGAACACGCTTTTGCGGTGACGGTGCATAAAAGCCAAGGCAGTGAATACCCCATCGTGATCCTTCCGGTATTTAACCCGCCGCCTATGCTTGCCACCCGAAATCTTATCTATACCGCGGTGACAAGAGCCAAAAAAATGGTGATACTTGCGGGAAAAGAAGAAAGCGTTGCCCAAATGGTACAAAACGATTATAAAGCTACGCGCTATACGGGACTTTGTGAAATGTATCGCGTTTTTAAGGAGCAGGTATAAAAATGAGCGCACAAAAAAGACTGATTTTTCTGACTTTGAACTTTTTACTTTTTGGCTCGGTATATTGGGGCCTTGGCAATACTCCTTATACCGTTGGCGTTACCTATATCTACTACGCCTTATGTCTTATTCTTTCCGTTCTGTACGTATTCGTCGCAGGAGGACTGAAAAGCCCGCCTCTTATGAAAACGGAGAAGAAAAAGAAGAAAAAAGAAAAGAAAAAGATCTATCACCCGGTAAAGCAAAAAGAAAAATATAAGGCTTTCAAGGTGGAAGAAAAAGCAAAAGACGGGGAAAAAGAAGAGGAGAGGGAACTTGGGCCCAACCTTTTGCACATTCCCGAGGAAAAAAGACCGATTATCTGTCATATTCTCCTTCTCATCGTTCTTCCCCTATACGTTATTTTTTTGCTTGACTGGTTTTATCTGAAGTTTTTTATTTGAAAGGCTAAATATGGTTTGTTATTCGCTTTTTTCCGGCTCGTCCGGAAACTGTATCTATCTGCAAGAAGGAAGTACCCGGCTTTTAATTGATGCCGGCGGCAGTATGAAGCAGATCGACGGGGCGCTTTCGTCCATCGGGGTCTCCCTTTGTGATATCACCGGCATACTTGTAACCCACGAGCATTCCGATCATACCAAGGGTCTTCCCATCATAGCAAAGCATCTGTCCTGCCCCATCTACGCCCAGCAGGCCGTGGCAAAGGAAATGTATCTTTCTCTGTTGCAGAAAGGGTGCGCCAAGGAGGCTTGTGCCCTTGCCCGTAATATCCGCACCGTAAATCCCGGGGAAGAGTATGAACTGGGAGAGATTGTGGTGACCCCCTTTCAAACCCCTCACGACAGTGTGGATAGCCAGGGCTTTATTATCGGCGATAGATTTTTAGGGATCGCTACGGACTTAGGCCACGTTTCCGAGGAAGTATCCCTTTATCTTACCGGATGCAAAAACGTGATCCTGGAATCCAACCACGATCTTGAAATGCTCTACGACGGCCCTTATCCCCCTTATTTAAAGGAGAGAGTGGCATCTGAAAACGGGCATTTGAATAATGTGGATGCGGCAAATTTTAACCGGAAGCTTTTGCAGGCCGGCTGTGAACATTTTACGCTCTTCCATCTGTCTCGGGAAAACAATACCCCCGATCTTGCCTTAAGAGAAAATCGCAAGGCGCTGGAAGAAGCGGGGGCAGTACTGGAAAAGGACTGCACCTTGATAGCCGCAGACCGATTTGAGGTGACGAAAATACTATGAATTTTACTGTTTTGCATATGGGAGAGGGCAAGGAAAGCTACTATAAAGAGGCTTTTCAGGAGTACCAGAAGCGTATGAACGCTTTCGGCTCATTGGAATCGGTTGCCCTAAAGCCTGCCAAAACCCCCGGCAGGGAACTTTCCCAGGACGAAATCACTCTCGCGCTGACAAAAGAAGCGGAAGAATTTGAAAAATTTCTTTCTATGCCGAAATTTCAGAAAGCCTATAAGATCGCCCTTTGCATCGAAGGAAAAAGTTTTTCTTCGGAAGAACTTTCCCGCCTTTTTGACAAGGTGGCAAGTGGCGGAAAAAATGCGGTAGTCTTTCTCATCGGCTCTTCCTGGGGACTGCATGAAAGGGTGAAAAATCTTTGTGATCTAAGGCTTTCTTTTTCCCCTATGACCTTTGCCCATTCTCTTTTTAAAGTGATGCTGGCAGAGCAGATCTATCGGGCCGCAGGTATTTCGGCGGGAAGTAAATATCATAAATAAAAAAGAAGCGGAATTCCGCTTCTTTTTTTGTTTCAGTCAATATTATCAAGGTAGATTTCCGGCACGTCCCCTACCAGGATCCGCTCTCCCAGAGGCAGGGAAACGTGGGTTTCGATCTCCTGGTTTTCACCCGGCATCACCAGCATGATTTTGGCATCGATATCCACCCGGATCAGATGCCTTGTCTGGTTGATTCCGCAGTCCTCCAAAACCGTGTAGATTTCACCTTCTGCCATTTCAATGGGAAAGACCTTTACTTTTACGGGAAAGCCTTTTCCGGAGGCAAGATTCCATCCCACAAGACTGCCGTAGGGAACGGTAATTTTTATTTTTTCTTGTTTGGAAAGGGCCGTGTCGATTTCTTTTACCAGATCCGATTTTGCTTTTGCCAGCATGGCCGTATCCACTTCCAGATAAATGACCTGACCGCTTTGGTCCCGTATGGTCTTTACCATAGAGGAGTAAGAGAGCAGACCTTTATCTGCCATTTCTCCCACCGTCTGATTTACCGTTTCCAGAATGTATTTTTCCGCCGTACTTTTGGCAAGATCGGTGAACTGGGAAGACAGCATTTTTTCCGTATAGACCATAAGGAGAAGGATTGCCATCAAAACACAAAGGGCGGGAATCATAAGAGGGCGCAGGGAAAACCGCCTTTTCTTTTTGCCAGAATAGGAAATGATGGGCGTTTTTTTCTTTATTGGCATAGAATTTTCTTTGATTTTTTCAATGCTTTTTTCTTTTGGGAAAAAGAAATTTTGAAAGTCTTGTTCCATGGCGCTTTCTCCTTTCGTTGAAAACTTTTTATATCTTTTGCCGAAAAAAAGAGAACTTGAGAAATTCTCAATAAGACTTGAAAAAATTGGAAAAATCATATATAATATATTTTAAGTTTATTCTAGTTTAGGAGAAAAGTTGTTCTGGAAAGGATAAGAGATGAATCTTATTGAAAAAATTTTCGGCACCCATTCCGATGGCGCCATCAAAAAGATCCGTCCCATTGTGGATAAAATCGAGGCGTTAGCGCCTAAATATAAAGAAATGACCGATGCCCAGCTTCGGGCTATGACCGATATTTTCAAAGGCCGTCTGGCAGAAGGGGAAACCCTTGACGATATCCTTCCCGATGCCTTTGCAGTGGTTCGTGAAGCGGGTGAGAGAGTACTGGGTACCCGTCATTACAGAGTTCAGCTCATCGGCGGTATCGTTTTGCATCAGGGCAGAATTGCCGAAATGAAGACCGGCGAAGGTAAGACCCTGATGGCAACCCTTCCTGCATATCTTAACGCTCTTACCGGAAACGGCGTGCATATCGTTACGGTAAACGATTATCTTGCCAAGCGTGACTCGGAGTGGATGGGAAAACTCTATCACTTCCTGGGCCTTTCCGTGGGCCTTGTGATCCACGGAGTAGAAGGGGACGAAAAGAGAAAAGCTTATCAGGCCGATATTACCTACGGCACCAACAATGAATTCGGCTTTGACTATCTTCGCGATAATATGGCGCTTTATAAGCAGAATATGCTCCAGCGGGGCCACGCCTTTGCCATTGTGGACGAGGTGGACAGTATTCTTATCGACGAAGCCAGAACCCCTCTTATCATTTCCGGTGAAGGGGATAAGTCCTCCGACCTTTACGGTAAGGCCGATGCCTTTGCCCGCTCTCTGAAGCCCTATCGGATCAAAGAGACGGACACCAAGGATCTTTATGAAGATCTGAATGCAGACTATATCATTGATGAAAAGGCAAAAAGTGCTACCCTTACCAAACGCGGTATGGCAAAAGCCGAACAGAGCTTTGGTATTGAAAACCTTTCCGATCCGGAAAACGCTACCTTGTTCCATCATTTGAACCAGGCTATCAAAGCCTACGGCACCATGCACCGGGACGAGGATTACGTGGTAAAAGACGGCCAGGTCATCATTGTAGACTCCTTTACCGGCCGTATGATGCAGGGCAGACG
>JAZNRO010000098.1:0-10524 GCA_045590715.1 Eubacteriales bacterium
AAAGTATTATTGATTTTGCTAAAGGAGAAATTTGTATGGCAAAACTTACGTTCAATACCGATTTTTGTAAGGGTTGCGGTCTTTGTGTCGATGCTTGTCCCAAGCATCTTGTAAGACTGGCTCCCGATAAAATCAATAGCAAAGGTCACCATCCCGCAGAAATTACCGATCAGGAAGCCTGCATTGGTTGTGCCTTCTGTGCTATGATGTGTCCTGACTGTGTGATCAAGGTTGAGAGGTGAAGATTATGGCAGATAAAATTTTGATGAAAGGCAACGAAGCTATCGCAGAAGCTGCGATCAAAGCCGGTTGCCGCCATTATTTCGGATATCCCATTACTCCTCAGACGGAAGTTGCCGCTTATATGGCAAAGAAAATGCCCAAGATCGGCGGAACCTTCCTGCAGGCTGAAAGTGAAATCGCCGCTATCAATATGGTATACGGTGTTGCTTCTACCGGTAAAAGAGTTATGACCTCTTCTTCCAGCCCCGGAATTTCTTTGAAAGGTGAGGGACTTTCCTACCTTGCCGGCGCAGACCTTCCTGCCCTTGTGGTAAACGTTCAGCGCGGCGGCCCCGGTCTTGGCGGTATTCAGCCCAGCCAGTCTGACTATTTCCAGGCAACCCGCAGTGCCGGTCACGGTGACTTTCATATGATCGTTCTTGCTCCCAGCTCCGTACAGGAAATGGCAGAGCTCACCGTAAAAGGCTTTGAACTTGCCGATACCTACCGTATGACCACCATGATCCTGGCAGACGGTACCATGGGCCAGATGATGGAGCCCGTATCTCTTGATTTCGATGTAAAACCCGCTCCTGAAAAGCCCTGGGCTACCACCGGTACCAAGATGGAGAGAAAGCACAATATCGTAAACTCTTTGTTCCTGGCTCCCGAAGAACTGGAAAAATACAACTTTATGCGCTTTGATCGCTATCGCATCATTGAAGAAAATGAAACTCTCTACGAATCCTATCTGATGGAAGATGCCGAAATTTGCGTTGCCGCTTTCGGTATCGCTGCCCGTGTATCCAAGAATGCAGTGGATCAGGCCAGAAAAGAGGGAATCAAGGTTGGTATGATCCGTCCTATCACTCTTTGGCCCTTCCCCAAGAAGCCCTTCAGAGAAGCGGCAGATAAGGTGAAGTCCATCATTTCTGTTGAGCTTTCTATGGGTCAGATGATCGAAGATGTAAGACTTGCTACGGAATGTAAGCTTCCCGTGACCCTTTGCAACCGTGTAGGCGGTATGATTCCGTCTCCCGAGCAGGTTCTGGAAGCCATCAGAAATGCGCAGAAGTGAGGTGTGAATAATGGTAGTTTTTGATAGACCCCATGCAATGGCCGACGTGCCCATGCATTATTGTCCCGGCTGTACCCACGGGATCGTACACCGCCTGGTAGCGGAAGTGATCGATGAATTGGGTATCGAAGGTAAGACCATTGGCGTAGCACCTGTTGGCTGCTCCGTTATGGCTTACGACTATTTTAACTGTGATATGATCGAAGCGGCTCACGGCAGAGCTCCTGCCGTTGCTACCGGCGTAAAGCGCGCCGACCCTGAAAATCATATCGTCTTTACTTACCAGGGTGACGGTGACCTTGCCTCTATCGGTATGGCCGAAACCGTTCACTCTGCCGCAAGAAATGAAAATATCACCATCATTTTCATTAACAATGCTATTTACGGTATGACCGGTGGCCAGATGGCTCCTACTTCTTTGCCCGGCCAGGTTACCCAGACCTCTCCCTACGGCAGAGACGTAAACGCCTGCGGTTTCCCGATCCGTGTCTGCGAAATGCTGTCTGAATTGGACGGCCCCGAATATCTGGAGAGAGTTACAGTAAACAACGTAAAGAATATCAGAAATGCAAAGAAAGCCATTAAAAAGGCTTTCCAGAACCAGATCGACGGCAAAGGCTTCTCTCTGGTTGAAGTTGTTTCTTCCTGCCCTACCAACTGGGGTATGACTCCTCAGAAGGCACTGGAGTGGATCGAAGAAAAAATGCTTCCTTACTATCCCTTGGGTGTATATAAGGATCGTAGTGCAAAGGAGGAAAACAAATGAGTACCAAACAGTTTTTGCTTTCCGGCTTTGGCGGACAGGGCATTCTTTTTACCGGTAAAATGCTGGCATACAAAGGAATGCTGGAAGATAAGAACGTAAGTTGGCTTCCTTCTTACGGACCTGAAATGCGTGGCGGTACCGCAAGCTGCAGCGTTATCATCAGTGACGGCGCAGTTGGCTCTCCCATCGTTTCCGATCCTGATATCCTGGTTGCAATGAATCTGCCTTCTCTTGATAAATATGAAGACAGCGTTGCCCCCGGCGGTATGATCTTCTACGACTCCTCTCTGGTAGATAGGGAAGTTATGCGCACCGATGTAAAGGTTTACGCCGTTCCTGCAACCAAGCTTGCCGGTGAAAACGGATTTCCCACTCTGGCAAATATGATTCTGATGGGTAAGATCTTAAAGGTTCTCGGCGAGTTTGATGAAGAAGCAATGAAAAACACCCTTAGCAAGGTTATTTCCGCAAAGCGCGCCGATATGATCGACGTAAACTTAAAGGCAATGACCCTGGGTGCTGATTTTAACTAATCTTTTATCAAACGCTTGACAAATTTATCTTCTGTGTGATATAATTCCTTCATATTTGTGAAATGCTTTGAAGGAATTATCACATTTGCAAGTACCGGATCCAGAGAGCTGTCGTTTGGTGCAAGACAGTTTCGGTAGCAGATTTGAGTCTCACTCCTGAGCAGAGCCGCTGAAACCCTAGTAAGTGACTCCGGCATGCCCCGTTATCATGGCAAAAGGTTTGTTAGAACCTTTATGAGTTGGCTATATTTAGCAAACAGGGTGGTACCGCGATTGATTCGTCCCTGAGGTTTTTACCTCAGGGACTTTTTTAAAGAAAGGAAGAATGTATGAAACAGATTAAAATCATTGACACAACTTTATGCACGGAAGAAGGCGTTTTTGGTTTCAAGGAAAAACTGGAAATTGCCCGTCAGCTGGATATGCTTTGCGTTGATGTAATTGAACTATCTGAAATCAAAAATACCAAAGCAGACAGCCTTTTTGTGCGTACTGCCGCATCATTTTTGAAGAATAGCATTCTTTCTGTTGGTGCCGGTAGCAGTGAGAAAAGCATTGAAGATGCTATTTCTGCTCTTTCCGGTGCAAAAACGGGCCGTATCCGCATTGAGCTTCCTATGTCCCCGGTTGGCATGGAGTATATTTCCAGAAAGAAACCGGATGCCATGCTGAATTGGATCAAGACTTCTGTGGAAAAGGCGAAAAATGGCTGTGCAGACGTTGAATTTTGCGCGGTAGATGCTACCAGAGCAGAAAAAGAGTTCTTGGAAAAGGCTATTGATATTGCTGTTACTTCCGGCGCTACCGAAATCTCTCTTTGTGACACTGCATCGGAATTGCTTCCCGATGATTTTGCCGCTTTTGTAAAGGAAATCGCTGAAAAGGTTTCCGTTCCCGTTTCCGTTCGCGCTGAAAACGGCAACGGTCTTTCCGCCGCCGCTTCGGTTCTTTCCGTTCGTGCAGGTGTTTGCGGTATCAAAGTCGACGTTTCCGGCAAGGTGGCGCCCCTTTTGGACGTAGCTTCTATGATTAAAAACTTAGGCAACCGCTATCAGTTTGAAGCAAAACTGAATCAGACTGAACTTTTCCGCATTGTAAAGCAGATCAAATGGATCTTATCCAACGCACAGAGCGAAAAGTCTGCCATGACCGTTTCTACCGGTACGGATAACAGTGTTTATCTGGACCACAACGACGATCAGAGAACGGTTAATACCGCCGTTGCAAAACTGGGCTACGATCTTTCTGCAGAAGACCAGAAGCGCGTATACGAAGAATTTATTCGCGTAGCCGCAAAGAAAAAGGTTGGAGCAAAGGAACTGGATGCTATCGTAGCCAGCGCCTCTTTGCAGGTTCCTGCCGCGTATATGCTGAAAAATTACGTGATCAATAACGGTAATATCATTTCCGCCAGCGCTCAGATTACCTTGGAAAAGGATAATTGTGAGGTTCAGGGAATTTGTATCGGCGACGGCCCCGTGGATGCCGCTTTCCGTGCCATCGATCAGATCATCGGTCATCACTATGAATTGGATGATTTCCAGATCCAGTCCGTTACCGAAGGAAAAGAAGCCATGGGTTCAGCCCTTGTAAAACTTCGCGCCGGCGGTAAGGTTTACAGTGGTAACGGTATTTCCACCGATATTATCGGTGCCAGCATTCGTGCCTATTTGAATGCGGTAAATAAGATCATTTACGAGGAGGTATAAGCGTGAAACTTTCCTTTTCTACAAAGGGATGGCACAACAGTAGTTTCGAGGAATTTTGCAACATTGCTTCCGATCTTGGTTTTGAGGGCATTGAACTGCACAATATCTACAATAAGCTGTTTACCGATAAGGACGGTGCATTTCACGATTACACCGCCGCGGCAACTCTTAGAAACTTATACGAAAAGAAACTTCAGATCCCTTGTATCGATACCATTACGGATATCGGTGATCCCTCTTTGCAGGAGAAGGCAATTTGCGAGATCAAGTCTTGCATTGAGATCGCATCTAATTTGAAAATTCCCAATATCCGTCTTCGTGCCAATGCTTGCAAGGATCCGGATATTGCTACCGAAACTGTTTTTCAGCTCATTACCAAAGTTTTGCCCGAGGCAAAAGATGCGGGCGTGACGTTGCTGCTTGAAACCACCGGTCCTTTTAGTAATTCTGCGGTTCTGCGCGATCTTTTAGAGCGTTTTGCCAGTAATTTCTTTGCCGCACTGTGGCAGATGTCCGGCGCCTATTTCGGTAGCGGAGAATCTCCCGAAGAGGTCATTAAAAATCTTGGTGCTTACGTTCGCCACGTTCAGTTTAATGATGCCAAAACGGGGGAAAACGGCATTGAATATTGCCTTGCCGGTGAAGGTGATCTTCCTATTAAAGAGATCATTCTCGCCCTGCGTTCCGTAAATTACGATGGCTTTGTGTCTCTTGTTTGGGATCCCGCCTGGTGCGAAGATCTTGATGATATGGAGATCATTTTTGCCCAGTTTGTCGGCTTTATGAAGCAGTTTGGTACTCTGTCCAGAAATGAAAATACCCTGTATTATAACAGAGCCCGCACGGGAAAATTCGTTTGGAAAAAGGATCTTCTCATTGACAATACTTTTTCCTCTGTTCTCGACCGTATGGTAGAGGAATTTCCCGATCAGTATTGCTTTAAATATACCACCCTTGACTATACCAGAACCTACCGTGAATTCCGTGATGACGTGGATCAGTTTGCAAGAGCCCTCATTTCCATGGGCGTAAAGGCCGGAACCCACGTTGCCGTTTGGGCATCAAACGTTCCCCAGTGGTTTATCGCTTTCTGGGCAACGGTAAAGATCGGCGCCGTTTTGGTTACGGTGAATACCGCCTATAAGATCCATGAGGTAGAGTATCTTTTGAAGCAGTCCGATACCCATACCCTCATTATGACCGAGGGTGCAAAAGATACCCATTACGGCAAGATCATTGCAGAGATCTGCCCTGAACTTGCAAAGAGAGAAAACGGCAAATTCTTGCATGCACGCCGACTGCCTTTCCTGCGCAACGTTATTACCGTAGGCTTTTCCCAGGAAGGCTGTATGACCTGGAGTGAGGCGGTAGAGCGCGCAAGCCAGGTTCCCATGGAGGAAGTGAGAAGACTTGCTTCTCTTGTAGATAAGAACGACGTTTGCAATATGCAGTACACTTCCGGTACTACCGGATTCCCCAAGGGTGTTATGCTGACCCACTATAACGTAGTGAATAACGGTAAGTATATTGGTGACCATATGGATCTGTCTACCGCAGACCGCATGATGATCCAGGTGCCTATGTTCCATTGCTTCGGTATGGTGCTTTCCATGACCGCCGCAATGACCCACGGCGCTACTATGTACCCTCTGCCGTACTTTTCTCCCAAGCCCGCACTTGCCTGTGTTCACAACGAGCATATCACCACCTTCAACGGCGTGCCTACCATGTTCATTGCTATGATGCAGCATCCCGACTTTGAAAAGACCGACTTTTCCTATATTAGAACCGGTATTATGGCCGGCGCTAACTGTCCCGCAGATCTGATGAAGAAGGCGGCAGACGTGATGAATATGAAAGAGATCGTTTCTGTTTACGATCAGACCGAGGCCAGCCCCGGCTGTACCATGAGCAGTTACTACGATTCTTTGGAAGTGAGAACAGAAACCGTTGGAAGCGCTTTTGCCAACGTAGAGTGCAAGATCATTGATCCCGAAACCGGCCTGGACTGTCCCGACGGAGTCAACGGTGAATTTGTGGCAAGAGGTTATAACCTGATGAAGGGTTATTATAAAATGCCCGGCGCAACTGCCACCACCATTGATGAAGATGGATGGCTTCACACCGGTGACCTTGCTTGCCGTACCCCCGAGGGCAATTATCTTATTACCGGCAGATTGAAGGATATGATCATTCGTGGCGGTGAAAATATTTACCCCAAGGAAATCGAAGAGTTTATTTATACCAATCCTAAGGTTCGTGACGTACAGGTAATCGGCGTTCCCGATAAGCAGTACGGGGAAGAAATTATGGCTTGTGTGATCCTCAAGGAAGGGGAGAGCATGACAGAAGAAGAGATGAAAGCCTTCGTTTCCGCCAGTATGGCCCGTCATAAAGTACCCCGCTACGTAGAATTTATGGACGCTTTTCCCATGAATGCGGCCGGAAAGATATTAAAGTACAAGATGCGTGAAAACGCAGAGAAAAAACTTGGCCTCAAGTAATTTTTGATAAGGCAACTGAAAATTCGGTTGCCTTATTCTTTTTTTATTCGTCAAACCACTTGACTTTATCGTGTTAAAGTGTTACTATAATAATAACAAAATTATTTTAGGTAGGTAACTATGGCAAAGTGGCATAATGAAATGACCGATCGTTTGATGAAAGGCTTGGCTGATCTTGAAACGCCAGAAGAATGTTATTTATTTTTTGAAGATCTTTGTACCATCAAAGAAATTATGGATATGGCCCAGCGTCTTGAGGTTGCCATTATGCTTGACGCGGGTGTGAACTACCAGGAAATCAATAAGAAGACCGGGGTCAGCACCGCTACCATCAGCCGAGTGAATAAATGCTTAACCTACGGAACCGGTGGGTACAAAGAGGTTATGGATAAGCTGAAAAAGTAGCCACAAATTTCAATCTCGAATATTATACAATTGATTATGAATGAGAACCGCAAAATATTCGTTTTGCGGTTCTTTTTTGTTAAAAAAATATAAATTATAGTAAAGAATTTACCCAGTTTTATTGACATAGAGGTCAAGAAAAGATATACTATAATAGTTGTTTGGAGAAAATGAATATTTATTCAGTTTCGATATTTTAAATTTGATTGGAGAATAAAACATGGCAAAAATGTGGGCTGGCCGTACCGACGGCGTGGTAGATCAGATTGCGTATGATTTCAATTCATCCATTCATTTTGATTACAGAATGTTCCGCCAGGATATTCGCGGCAGTATGGCTCACGCCGCAATGCTTGCAAAGACCGGCATCATTTCTTCTTCCGACGCGGAAATGCTGATCTCCGGTCTGGGTGAGATCCTTGCGGATTTAGAGGATGGAAAGCTTCGGTTTGATATGTCCTGCGAAGATATCCATATGTTTGTGGAAGAGGTTCTGACTTGCCGCCTTGGTGACGTTGGTAAAAAACTTCATACTGCCAGAAGCCGTAACGATCAGGTGGCGCTGGATATCCGTATGTATCTGCGGGATGAGATCGATTCTATTACTGAAAAAGTGAAAGCTTTGATCGGTGTAATTTTGGAGCAGTCTGAAAAAGAGAAGTGCACCATCCTTCCCGGCTATACCCATTTGCAGAGAGCACAGCCCATTTCCTTTGGCCATCATCTCCTGGCTTATGCGATGATGCTCCTTCGCGATATTGAAAGGCTCGCTGATACCAAAAAGAGAATGAATCAGTCTCCCATCGGTGCTTGCGCTCTAGCCGGCACTACCTACAAGACCGACCGGTATTTTGAAGCGGAAGAGCTTGAATTTGACGGTATTTGTCAGAATTCTTTGGACGCTGTTTCCGACCGTGATTTTTGCGTGGAAATGCTGGGCGCGCTTTCCATTATGATGATGCATCTTTCCCGTTTCTCAGAGGAGATTATTTTGTGGTCCAGCTGGGAATTTAAATTTGTAGAGCTTTCTGATGCTTATACCACCGGTTCCTCTATTATGCCCCAGAAGAAGAATCCCGATATGGCAGAGCTTGTTCGAGGCAAGACCGGGCGTGTATACGGTGATCTGATGGCACTGCTTACTACCTTAAAAGGCCTTCCTCTGGCTTATAACAAAGATATGCAAGAGGATAAAGAAAGCATTTTTGATGCCTGCGATACGGTGAAAATGTGTCTTGACGTATTTTGCGGTATGCTCTCCGGTATGAAAGCAATTCCGGAAAATATGAAGAAAGCCGCCCAGGGCGGATTTATCAATGCAACGGATCTTGCGGACTATCTTGTGAAAAAAGGATTGCCTTTCCGTACCGCCTATAAGATCTCCGGTTCTGTGGTAGCCTACTGTATTCAGAACGGCAAGGTGCTTGAAACTCTGACGTTGGAAGAATATCAGAATTTCTCCGAACTCTTTGAAAATGATCTTTACAAAGAAATTGATCTTACCACTTGTGTGGAAAAGAGGATCAGTGAGGGTGGCACTTCCTTTGCTTCCGTTGAAAAACAAATTGCCTTTGTAAAAGAAAGGATTATGAAATGACCCGCGTATTTATTGACGGCAGTGCCGGGACCACCGGTCTTCGGATTCACGAAAGACTTTCCGGAAGAGAAGACCTTACTCTTGTGACTCTGCCCGATGAATTGAGGAAAGATCCATTGGCAAGAAAAGATGCATTAAACTCTTGTGATATTGCATTTCTTTGCTTGCCGGACGCGGCGGCCGTGGAGGCGGTAAGCCTTGTTACAAACCCCGATACGGTAATAATCGATACCTCAACCGCTCATCGTACAAATTCCGACTGGACCTATGGGTTTCCGGAACTTACCGGAAAAAGAGAAGAGATCGCAAAGTCAAGGCGCATTGCAAATCCCGGCTGTCACGCCAGCGGTTTTGTAGCCCTTATTGCTCCTTTGATCGAAAAGGGGATTTTAAAGAATTCTGCAAAGCTTTCTTCTTTCTCTCTTACCGGATATTCCGGCGGCGGAAAGAAGATGATCGCAGAGTATGAAAGCGAAGATAGATGCAGTCTTCTATCTGCTCCCAGACAGTATGCCCTTGGGCAGGAGCACAAGCATTTAAAGGAAATGGTGAAGATCTGCGCACTTGAATACGCTCCTTTGTTTTCTCCCATCGTTGCGGATTTCTATAGCGGAATGGAAGTTTCCGTTCCGATTTTTGCAGAGGATCTTACCCTTAAAAAAGAAGAACTGGAAGAATTCTATCGGGCGTATTACAAAGAAGGTCTTGTTCGCTTTGTTTCTTCTGCTTCGGAAGACGGGTTTTTATCTGCTTCGGCTTTTTCCGGCAGAGATGATATGCAGATCTCTGTTTTCGGAAACGGGGAAAGACTTCTTTTGGTCTCTCGTTTTGACAACCTGGGAAAAGGCGCCAGTGGGGCTGCCATCCAAAATATGAATATTGTACTGAACGTTCCGGAAGATATGGGACTGGATGTTTAACGGAGGATAAATGAAAATAATTTCAGGCGGTGTTTGCGCCGCAAAAGGATTTAAAGCCGCAGGACTTCACGTAGGGATCCGTAAAAATCGTACCAAGCGTGATCTTGCGTTAATTTACAGTGAAAATACTTGTACCGGTGCCGCGGTTTATACACAGAACCTGGTAAAGGGTGCACCGCTTTTGGTTACCAAGGATCACTTAAGATCCGGTACGGCAAAAGCAATTATCTGCAATAGCGGAAATGCCAATACCTGCAATGCAGACGGTATTGAAGTAGCAGAAAAGATGTGTGAGCTTACGGCCAAAGGCCTTGGCATTTCATCCGATGACGTACTGGTCGCTTCTACCGGCGTTATTGGTCAGCCCCTTGACGTCACTCCCATTGAAAAGGGTCTGCCGGAACTTGTTTCTTTGCTTTCTAAAGACGGCGGAGAATATGCCGCAGAAGCTATTATGACAACTGACCTTCAGAAGAAGGAAGTAGCTGTGGAATTTGCGATCGGTGATAAAATTTGTCATATGGGCGGTATCGCAAAAGGAAGCGGTATGATCCATCCCAATATGGCAACCATGCTTGTGTTTATCACTACCGACGTAAAGATTTCTTCTGATATGCTTCAGAAGGCCTTGTCAACGGACGTTAAAAAATCCTTTAATATGATCAGCGTAGACGGCGATACCTCTACCAATGATAACGTAATCGTACTTGCAAACGGTATGGCCGAAAATGAAGAAATTTCTACGGAAGGCAAGGATTTTGACGCCTTTATAAGTCGGAGGCCAAGCGGT
>JAZNRO010000099.1:0-2767 GCA_045590715.1 Eubacteriales bacterium
GTACGTCTTCCGCGGTAAAGGTGCCGGCGTATTCTTTGGTCTTTTCTTCATCACCGTCGTGAATGGCAATGTAATCACGGGTGACTTCTTCCCCGCCTGCGTGATCGGCTACGTATTCGTCGCCGGCTTCTTCCGGAGCGCTTTCTAAAACAGCTTCTTCGGATTCTTTTTTCTTTTTCTTTTTGTCCTTTTCAGCAGAGCCGAAAATTTCCTTTAAAAGGTCGGTGGTTTCATCGTACTCTTCTTTGGAAGTGTCACCGGAAACCGTTCCTCTGGTGTGATTAAATACCGCATCCAGCTTGTCAAAATCCGCCTTGGGAGCGGCAAAGGAGACCAGAAGCTCCTGGGGAATGTCATTTTTCTTCTCCTCAAAAGGAGTAAAAATGGTGGTATTTTCTTTATCTTCTTCGGTATTTTTATCCTGGGTCTGTTCGGGCTTGGTACTTTCGTCGTTCTGACCTTCGGTTTCAAAGAGAGTATCGACACTGGCAGAGTGCATTTCACCCTCATCTTTGCCTTTGCGTTTAAACTTGTAAACAGAAGCCATATAAAATCCTTTCCGAAAATTTATCTGTATTTGATTGCCTCGTAGAGAATGACCGCCCCGGCGCAGGAAACATTCAGAGAATTTACCTTTCCGCGCATTGGCAAAGAGACAATAAAATCACTTTTTTCTTTTAAAAGTCGGGAAATGCCAAAGCCTTCGCTGCCTAAAATAATGGCAACCGGACCGCTGAAGTCCTGCTTGTCATAGGGTGTTCCGTCTGCCTCGCAGGCGTAGATCCAAAGGCCTTTTTCCTTTAAGATATCTACGGTGGAAGCAAGATTTGCCACTCTGCATACGGCAAGATGCTCTGCGGCGCCGGCACTGGATTTCAGTACCGTAGGCGTCAGTCCCGCGGCCTTTGCCTTAGGGATAATGATGCCGTGCACTCCCGCGCCTTCACAGCAGCGGATCAGGGCACCCAGATTATGAGGGTCTTCCACACCGTCGGCGATGACAAAGAAAGGCTTTTCCCCTCTTTCCTCGGCAATTTCAAAGAGTCGGTCAAGGGTGGCGTATTCTTTCCGGGAAGCCAGAGCGACTACGCCTTGGTGGAAGGAGCCGCCTGCCATTGCCGTAAGCTTTGCCTTGTCCGTAAAGGAAACGGGCAGTTTTTTTTCTTTTGCCAGAGAGAGAATCTTTTTCACGGACCCTTCTCCGTCTTTTTGAACGTAGAGCTTTTCTACCGAACGGTCGGACAGAAGGAGCTCCATGACAGCGTTTCGCCCTGCTACAAGAGCAGAATCGGTGGCGTCGCTTGTTTTATAGTTCTTATGAGAATCGTATTTTTTCATATAGAAGATTATATCACAGAAAAAAAGAAATGTATAGGGCTTTTTTGATTTTTTTGAAAAAAAGGAGAAATTTTTTCTCATTTTTTCGGCGAAAAAGAAAAAAATCTACATTTAATAAAAAATAATATTGAAAAAAACTTGCAATTTATCCTAACTTTGGTATATGATAAAGGAATGATAAGGGAAAGGAGCCTTTTATGGAGTGGAAGAAGATTGAAAGCAGAAACAATCCTTGCGTAAAATACGCCGCTTCTCTTTCTGATAAAAAGACAAGAGATCGGGAAGGGGTATTTCTGGCAGAAGGCACCACTTTGTTTTCGGATTTTGCCCAGATCGGTCTCTATCCCGAAAAAGTTTATCTCTCCGAAGAGGCCGTGGCCTTGAAAGATCAGGTAACGAATCTTTTGAGAGAACAGAAAACCCAGCTGCTTCTCCTTGCTCCCCACGTATTTGAAAAAATTACTACGGAGAAGGGAAGTCAGGGTATCGTTTCCCTTTATTCCCGTAAGGCTCTTTCCGAAATCCTGCCTCTTTGTAAGTTTTCCCGCCTTGTGGCCATGGAAAAGATTCAGGACCCCGGAAACGTAGGTACCATCATCCGCTCTGCCGCATCCTTCGGTTTTGACGGTGTGATCCTCGTGGACTCATCCGACCCCTTCGGGGCAAAAGCTGTGCGGGCCTCTATGGGCGCAGTGGCTCATATTCCCGTCGTCAGCTTTTCTGCTACTGCCTTGGCCTTTGATTTCTTAAAAGAAAAAAACGTGCGCAGTGTGGCAGCTGCCCTTACGGAAAGCGCACTTCCCATTACCGAAACCGACCTTTCCTCTCCCATCTGTATCTGGATCGGCAACGAAGGAAAAGGTCTTTCCCCGGAGGCAGTGTCCTTGTGTGACTGCGCTTCTATTATCCCCATAGAAAATACCGAAAGCTTAAACGCCGCGGCCGCCGCCGCTATCTTCCTTTGGGAAGTAAAAAAAGAAGGAGATGCACGTTGAAAGAGAAAGATTTGCTGTATTGGCTGTGGCTCTCCCTTGCCTGTCGGCCCGGTTCTGCTCTGCCTTCTACCTTGCTGAAGTTTTTCGGCTCTCCCCAGCGGATCTATCACGCCACTGCGGAAGAACTGGAAGAGGTGGACACGCCTTTTTACGGTCACGAAAAAGATCTGCTTGATAAAAGCCTTGACCGGGCAAAGGAGATCCTCTCCTGGTGCCGGAAGGAAAAGGTGGGCATCATTACCCCGGAAGATTATTTTTATCCCGAAAGTTTTCGGGTTCTGCAGAATAAACCCATCGTTCTTTACTACCTGGGTAATTTCTGTGATTTTGAAAACCGTTTTAAGGTGGGTGTAGTAGGTACCAGAAATCCCAGTGCTTACGGTATCCACGCCGCCAAGCGTATTTCTTATGACCTTTGCCGGGCAGGGGCAGTG
>JAZNRO010000100.1:0-2416 GCA_045590715.1 Eubacteriales bacterium
AAGCCCCCGCATTCCAAAAGGGGGGGGAGACCCCCGCCGTGCTTTGGGTGGGGGAGGTTTTCAGGATTTAGGTGGCTGCCGGTATCCCCAAAGTCAGTTCCGCCACAGTCAGAGCCTTCGTGAATATGGAAGCCGAAGAAGCCGGACTCGGTTTCCGGCAGGCCCCGGATGATGGCCTGGACCAGCACGTAATCTTTCTTTTGATAGAAGCGAACCTGGCCGGAAAGGGCAGAGCTTTTGTTTTCTCCTTTGATATTTGCCACAGCAACGGAATGGAAAATGGATTGTTTCATATTATCACCTCTATTTAATATATGACAAAAGAAAAAAGAGGGAAAACGAAAAGAATATTTTTGCATGAATAAGAGAATATTTTTGCATGAATAAGTTTGTAAAAAGGCTTTTTTTCGACCTTTTTTTCGTGAAAAAGGGCGTATATTGGAAGTGAAAAAAGTATGAGAATCAAGGGTCTTTGGGGGTTTTCTATTTTAAGTTACATATATAAATAGTAAGAAATGCAGATGTTTTTGTAGGAGGAAAACGCCTTTTGACCTTGCAAAACGAAATGCGCTGTGCTATAATAATAAATAGTGGGGGTAGCATACCCTTTTTGAAAAAATAAATGAGAATTTTAGTAAGTAAAATTTGCTTTTTCGGATGAATAAAGGAGTGTGAATCTGAATGGATAAACAGGAAAAAAACGTGAAGGAATATTATGCCATTGACCTTACGCATATTATGAAGACCTTATGGCAGAGGGTGTGGCTTATTGCCATCTCCGGACTGCTGGCCGGCGTGGTAGGATTTGTAATTTCGGCTTTTGCCATTGCGCCTACTTACTCTTCTTCTATTATGCTTTACGTTAATAACAGCTCCTTCTCCCTGGGAAATACCAATTTCAGCATCAGCTCTTCTGAAATTATCGCGGCCCAGAGTCTGGTGAAAACCTACGGTGAGATCTTGAAGAACCGCACCACTTTGGAAAGGGTAATCGAAAAGTCCAAGGTTTCATATACTTATAAGGACCTTTATCCTATGATCGCGGCCTCTTCTTCCAATGATACGGAGATTATGAGAGTGACCGTTACGGCGAAAGATCCATATGAGGCGGCAAAGATCGCCAATACCATTGCCGAGGTGCTTCCCGTACGGATTGCAGAGATCATTGACGGTGCATCCATGGAGGTTGTAGACTCTGCGGTACCAAACCTGGAGAAGGTGGCGCCCAGTATTACAAAGTACACCATTTTCGGCTTTGTAATGGGCATTTTGCTTTCCGGTATGGCTCTTGTGATCGTGGCTATTATGGACGATACGGTTCACGATGAAGATTACATTTTGAAGAATTACGACTATCCCATTCTGGCAAAGATCCCGGATCTATTGGAAACGGATACCAAGGATTACAGTTATTATAAAAGCCCGGAAATGGGAATGAAAAATTAAGGAAAGGCGGTTATTATGATGTCATTTATTGAAATGAAGAAAAATATTCAGTCGTCTTTTTCCTTGAGAGAAAATGAAAAGACCCTGCACAAAAACCTGAAATTCACTGCTGCAGAGCAGTACAAACTACTTCGTGCGAACCTGGACTTTACCGTTCCCCAGGGTGAAAAGTGCCCGGTGATCGGTGTAACCAGTTCTGTTCGCGGGGAGGGTAAGAGCACCACTGCCATCAACCTTTCTTACGTTCTGGCAGAGAGAGGAAACAAAGTGTTCCTCATTGACGGCGACCTTCGTCTTCCTTCTGTGGCAAAAAAAATGAATCTGAAGCGTTCCCCCGGCCTTACGGATCTTCTGATGGGCAAGGGCGCAGAGGTCAAGGAGTTTCAGTCCAGGCATCAGAACAACTGGTATATTCTCCCCTCCGGCAATATTCCGCCGAATCCTTCCGAACTTTTGGGCTCTAAGAGAATGGAAAAGGCTCTTGCGGAGCTGAGAGAGATCTTTGATTATATTATCATTGACCTTCCTCCCGTAAACGTAGTTTCCGATGCTCTTTCTATTGCGTCTATGATTACCGGTATGATCGTGGTGATCCGTGAGGATTACACCGAGAAGAAGGAGCTGGAAAGCTGTTTCAGACAGCTGGAGCTTTCTAACGTAAAGGTTTTGGGCTGTGTGATGAACGGCGCTAAGACCGGTAGCGGCTTTTACGGCAAGAATAAAAAGTATAAGTACTACAAATACAGCCGTTATTATGCCCAGGCAGATATGAAGGACGGCAAAAAGTGATCGATTTTCACAGCCACGTTCTCCCGGGAATGGATGACGGCAGTCGCGATGCACGGGAAAGCGAAAGGATGCTTTCTATGCTGAAGGAGCAAGGCGTGAAAACGGTGGTTGCCACGCCCCATTATTCCGCAAGTCACGAATCCCCCGAAGATTTTTTAGCAAGGCGAAAAAAAGCGCTGGA
>JAZNRO010000101.1:0-10469 GCA_045590715.1 Eubacteriales bacterium
GGATACCAAATCTACCCGGTATCTTTCCCCCTCTTCCGTAACGCGCAGAAACTCGGTAGTACCGCCGGAAATGTGAAAAGCGTAAAATTCTTTTTCTTTTAACTCTCTCCCTTCCGAGAGGGCGCCCATACGGGCCGCTTCGATATGGCCCTCCTGGTGAGAAAAGGCGTAAAAAGGAACGCCGGCAAGAGAAGAAGCCACCCTTCCCCCGTTCATTCCCGCAAGAAAGCAGGGCATATAAGAGCCTTCCGCTCTGCGGGGGGCGTCACTTGCGCCCACGGCCAAAAGGTGGTAATCGCCAAAGGCTTCTTTTACCTTGGAAAGCACTTCCTCCACCACTTCCGAAAGGTCTCTCGTGTGGCAGAAAAGGGCCTGGCTCTGTCTGACGCCCCGTTCCCCAAGAGGCACGGAAAGCACCCTTTTTGCACAAAAGACTTCGCCGGAACAGCTTACCGCCGCCGCCGAAGTCGTATAGTTGCTGGTGTCGATACCGAAATAAATTCCGATACTCATATTAGCCTGCCAGAGAACCTAAAATTCCGTTGACAAACTTTGCCGCGCCGTCTTCACAAAAGCGCTTTGCCAGTTCCACTGCCTCGTTAATGGCAATTTTCTCCGGCACACTGTCGTTTTTGTCCATTTCGTAAATGGCAAGAAGAAGTACCGCTACCGTACCCTTGGAAAGACGGGAAAGCTTCCAGTCCTTTGCGGCGTTTTCAATTTTTGCCATCGCTTCACCACAATAAGCTCTGGCACCGAAAAAGCTATCTTTGATATACCGGCTTTCCTCTGCTCCCTTTTCCATCTGGGAGATCATTACGTCATACAGACCGGGGGTCTCCTCCTCGGGATAAAATTGAGAAGCGAAAAGCATCTGATATACGATCTCTCTTTCTTTTCTGCGACTGAATGCCATTTTTTCTCCTTCTTCCGTAAATATCACGGTATTTTTTCTGTCAAAGTCCTATTTCCAAGGGGAAGGCTCCCGGAAATCGGAATATTATTCATTCCTGCCTCTCTGTTTTCCAAATCTCATTGAAAAACGGACGCTATATATGTTTATTATACAACCATATTCTCATTTTGTACACCCTTTTCCGGAATTTTCTCCGCCTTTTTCCATTTCGGGTGCATATTTTCAAAAAGAAAAAGCAGGTAGAAAACTACCTGCCTTTTTTTAAAATGCGTTGGGGTCAAAACCGCTGGAAGCACTGTCCCCGGGATCCTGGGGATAGGTGGGAATATTTTCCTTGGGCAAAAGGCTTTTGCCGTGGGTCAGAAGGTCCGATAAGGCCCAGAACAAAAAGCCTGCAAATACCAAAAAGAGATCGTATTCCGCCTGGAACAGTCCCTGGGTATCGGTAATAAAGGTAATAAGAGAAACACAAAGACCGGGAATGGTGCCAAGCGCCATCACAAGCCAGCCGGTGCGCTGCAGATCGGACTGGATCGGCGCGCGGAAAGGCTCTTCGCTTTCCTTTAGGGCCTTAAACATACGGGAAATAAAGCGGAAAAGGAAGAAGGACAAAAGCATCTGCACGAAAACGGGGATCAGCGCCAGGGAAATGGCTCTGTTTTCAAATTCCTGCATGGGAGCAGTCTGGGAAATGGTAACGCCCTTTTCATCCACACCGCCCTCATCAAAGCCTTCGCCAATATCGGAAAGGGAAAAATCCTTGTAAATTTCTTTCCAGTCGTCACCCAAAAGTTTTATCATCTCCACCCGGATATCCATTTTCATGGTGGATTCTACCTTCACAAGGCCGCCGGGCATAAAAGATAAGGTCAGTACGCCGAAAAACGTAAAAATTGCCGCCAGAAGAGAAAGCACCTTCATAATGGCAAAGAGCACGTGGCCCCAAGAGGAAACACTGCGGAAAAATCGAAGTTTATCCATTTCATTTTCTCCTTTTCTATACTATATTGTATTATACCCCGCCCTCTTTCATTCGTCAAGCAAATTTCCTTTGCGCCTTTCTTTGGTTGTCCTTTTTATGGGACACCCGCCTGGGTAAAATATGGGTGAAAGGTGGGATAACAAATGAATGAAACCATGATGGAACTGAAAAACGAATTGAAAAAAGGCAAGATCTCTGCGGCACTGAAACTGGCAGAGGGATTTAAATGGGGGTATTTCGGCGCCTGCGATCCCAGAAGAGCCGCGAAAATGTACCGCATCTGCACCAAAAGCACCAATAAGGAAACGGCGGCCCTGGGCTTTTATAACCTGGGCGTTCTCTACTACCACGGGTACTTAACGAAAGAGGAAGAAGAGGAAAAGCGCCAGAAAATGGCCTATTCCTGCTTTATGAAAAGCGCACTCCTGCACCACACGCCCCAGGCCCTTTGCAGTCTTGGGGATATGTACCGCTACGGCAAATACGTAGAAAAAGATGAGGGCGTGGCCCTAAAGCTTTACCGCAGAGCCAGTGTCTGCGCCTAGTTTTCCTCGCCCAAAAGCTTTTCCGGAGAAATAAATTCGTATTCTTCCGAAGGCAGATGGGGGAAAAGTTCAGAAAAAAGAGAAGGGCACAAAATCAGTTTTTCCTTTTTCTCTTTTTTCAGTTTTTTCACTGCGTATTCCAGGCGGGATGCGCTGGAGCGGTCCGCACTTTCAAATACCGCCTCTACCTTTAAGATCTCCCGGCTTCTGGTATACTTTGCCCCTTTGATATCTTTCTCCCGGTGCTCCTTCAGCCTTGCGGGAACGTTTCGGGCAATGCCGGTATATAAACTGTTATCCGTACATCGGAGTATATAGGTATAGTACATATTTTTTACCTCACAGCCTTATTATACCACAAAATCCATCTGGCACCAAGAAAAAAATCAAATCTGGTCTTTGACTTTCTCCATTTTCAGTGATATAGTAGTACCAGAAAAGGAGATGAGTCATAAAAATGAAACGAATCGTAACCGTACAAGATATTTCTGCAGTAGGCAAGTGTTCCCTCACCGTTGCCCTGCCCATTATTTCCGCTTGCGGCGTAGAGTGCGCCGTAATGCCCACGGCCCTACTTTCCACCCACACCCAGTTTACCGGATTTACCTTTCACGATCTGACCGATGAAATGAATCCCATCGCCGCTCACTGGAAGAAGGAAGGCATCACCTTTGACGCCATCTACACCGGATACCTAGGCTCCTTCCGACAGATCGAAGAGGTGGAAAACCTCTTTACCCTCTTCGGTGGGGAAAATACCATGAAGATCGTAGACCCGGCTATGGCAGATAACGGAAAGCTTTACTACGGCTTTACCCCGGAATTTGCAAAGAGAATGGGTGTGCTTTGCGGAAAGGCAGATCTGATCCTTCCCAATCTTACCGAAGCCTCTTTTATGCTGGACATTCCCTACACCGAAAATTACGATGAAGCCTATATCAAAGACGTACTGAAAAAGCTTTGCGCTCTCGGTTGTAAGACCGCTCTTCTGACCGGTGTTTCTCTTCAGGAAGGAAAGATCGGCGCTATGGCATATAACAGCGAAAAGGACGAATTTTTCTCCTATTACGGTGAAAAACTCCCCGCAAGCTTCCACGGCACCGGCGATATCTTCTCCTCCGCCATTACCGGCGCACTGTCCCGGGGCAAGACCCTAACGGAAGCTATGAAGATCGCCACGGACTACACCGCCCAGTGCATCCGCTTGACCCTTCAGGACCCTGATCACAATACCTACGGCGTCAACTTTGAAGAAGCCCTGCCGGATCTGGTAAAGGCGTTTTAAAGGAATATTAAATAGTATGCGGGGGCATTTTTGAAAAATAGCCCCCCGCACCCCCGAAAAAACTTTTAAAGTTTTAATATAAAAAGCAGGTAGAAAATCTACCTGCTTTATTTTTCTTCCTTTGTCTCCGGAGAAAAAGGAATTTCCCCCTCTTCTTTTTCAAATTCTTTGATCGCCTGACGAATCAGAAAAAGAATCTGCCCGTTGGCAGATCTGCCATAGTATTTTGAAATATAATGCAATTTATGATGAAGTTCCGGGTCAATTTCAATTCCCAAATGCCGATTTTTCTTATTTCTCATAAAAAAATCTCCAAATAAACTAAATTTAAGTATATTTTAAGATTATTTTGTGATAAAATGTGATTGGTATACTTATTTTAAGTATACTAGATTTTGGAGGGAATATGAAAGTTGCTATTGTAGGGTCCAGAACTCTTTTTATCGAAGATTTTTCCCAGCATCTTGAAAATTGCGATGAAATCATTTCCGGGAGAGCCGTAGGTATTGATACCTGCGCAGAAGAATACGCAAAGAAAAACAATATCGCCTTTACAAAAATTCTGCCGGAATACAATCGTTACGGGAGAGGAGCGCCCATTATTCGGAACAAAGAAATCGTAGATCGAGCAGACTATGTTCTTATTTTCTGGGACGGACATTCCAAAGGCACCGCCTGGGTCATAAACTATGCCAAAAAGACAAACAAAGATTATAAAATTATCCAAATATAAAAAGCAGGTAGAAAATCTACCTGCTTTATTTTTAGTTTTTTTAAGGCAAAGTTTTCTTTGTTTCCTTTCTTTTTTGCGGGCCGTCGGGGGCGTGTGCACAAGCAAACATCGTATTTTGTAGGGGCGAACTGTGTTCGCCCGCCAAAGTTTGTACAGATTTCACGGGCGAACACAGTTCGCCCCTACGGTAACAAAAGTTCAGTTTTTCTTTGCGAAAAGGGAGAAAAAGTGATGTTATCACTTTTTTGATGCTTTTCCACCGCCGATACCCGGTTTTGAACCACCGAAAGGGAGGAACAAAACCACGGTATCAAGGAGTTCTACTTTCTTTTTTCAAAAAGAGGTTCAGTTTTTCTTTGCGGAAAGGGAGAAAAAGTGATGTTATCACTTTTTTGATGCTTTTCGACCGCCGATACCCGGTTTTGAACGACCGAAAGGGAGGAACAAAACCACGGTATCAAGGAGTTCTACTTTCTTTTTTCAAAAAGAAAGTAGGTTAATCTAAAATGCTCTTAAATTCTCTCTTTTCCTTGGGAGTGGTAAGAGTGCGGATGAGGGCAGAGATACCAACGCACAAGGGATAGAAAATCAAAAAGAGAATGATATTGCCCATAGCGCCGCGGGCATTCAGCCCTTCGCCCATATCAAAGAAGCCCAGGAAAAGGACTACCATGGTAATGGCAAACCAGATAAGGCAGGCGAAGAAATGGGTCAGTCTTAAAAGAGCGCGGCTCTTTTTTAATAGGAAAATGCGGTTAATAAAGCCAAGTCCCAAAGAGAAGAGGAAAACACAGAAAAGTTTTCCCAAAAGGTAACTAAAGGACTGGAATCCGCTACGGTTTCCCCCGCCCTGGGCATCGGTAAAGAGGGTCAGCATCAAAAGCACACCGAAGCTTAAGAGAAGGTAAGAAGAGGACGTGGTATAGATCACGTCACGAAAAAATTTACGAACAGAATCTTTCATTTTATTCTCCTAAATCAAAATTGGCGTCAACAAATCCCACTTTGATCCCCGCTTCTTTTAAAAAGCCTTCAAAGAAATCCCGATTTTCCATAACCACCGTGCAAGTATCGTCGGAAGGGTGGAAACAGATCCTCTCAGCAGAAAGAAGCTCTTTATCCATAAAAAAGGAGATCTTCTTTTCCGTATCAAAAATCAGTTCCAGCGGACTTACCATACCGGAATGGGTGCAAAGGATCTCTTCCAAAATCTTATCTTCCGCAAAGGACAGACGGCTACTTGTCATCTGCCGGGAAACGGGCCCGGTACGAAAGCGCTTGCCGAAGGGCATGGTCAGAAGGAAAAATTTCGTCTTCTGCCGGTTACAAAGCACCAGGTTTTTGCAATGGGTAGCGCCGAACACCCCGGCGGCCGCATCGTTAGAGAGCTTTTCCGGCAGGGTATCGGTTTTGGGGTGGGAAAAGGACACGTATGGGATCTTCTTCTGATCCAAAAAGGACAGAATACGTTCTTTTTCAGTGAAATTCATAGTTTTAGACACAAAAATCCTGCAAAAAATTGCAGGATTTTTTGTTTCTTATTTTGCGTTCTTTGCCTGTTCAACGAGGGCTGCAAATGCTTCCTTATCGTTTACTGCAAGTTCAGCGAGCATCTTACGGTTCAGCTCGATACCGGCCTTCTTCAGACCGTTCATAAAGGTAGAGTAGTTCATACCACATACTTTTGCCTGAGCAGAGATTCTGGTGATCCAGAGCTTGCGGAAATCTCTCTTCTTCTGTTTTCTGCCAACGAAAGCGTAGTTACCGCTCTTCATTACGGCCTGTTTGGCCATCTTAAAGTGCTTGCTCTTGGCACCCCAGTAGCCTTTCGCTGCCTTCAATACTTTCTTTCTTCTAGCGCGAGTTACTTTTGCAAATTTAATTCTTGCCATTTTTACACACTGCGTTCAAAACGCTTATCCTTTCTTTCGTTATACCCCGGTCTTACGCGTAGGGGATGAGCTTCTTGATATTCTTTGCGTTACAATCAGAGATGTAAGCAGCCTTACGCAGTGCTCTCTTGCGCTTGGTGGTCTTCAGGTGAACCTGATGTCTTCTGCCCTGCTGGGTCATTTTTACCTTACCGTTTTTGGTAACGGAAAATCTTTTGGCGCTTGCCTTATGAGTGCGGATCTTTGCCATTTTTCTTTCTTCCTTTACTGATTATTTTTTTTGGGGAGCGACGAACATGGTCATAAAACGACCTTCCAAATTGGGTTTCTTCTCCACGGTACCGTCTTCGGCTACTGCCTCGGCGATCTGTGCCATGAGATCAAGACCACGCTGGGTATTGTTCATTTCACGGCCGGAGAACATAATGGTCATTTTCACTTTGTTTCCTGCGGTGAGGAAACGCTTCGCATGGGAAATCTTGGTATCAAAGTCGTGCTGACCGATACGGCAGGAGAACTTGATCTCCTTGGTTTCCACGGTAACCTGCTTCTTGCGGGATTCCTTTTCCTTCTTGCTGCGATCAAAACGGTATTTACCGTAATCCATGATCTTGCAAACGGATACGGGTCCGCCGGCATTCATTTCAACCAGATCCAGTCCCTTATCGTAAGCGAGTTCCAGGGCCTTTTCGGTCTTCATTACACCAAGCTGGCTTCCGTCGGTGTCGATCACGCGCACCTCGGCGGCACGGATCTTCTCATTGATGGTCATTTCCTTTGCGGCTATGTGAGTCACCTCCAAAAAATAAGTGCGGAGAAGAACTCTCCGCACAGAAATACCAATTACAAAAAATCAGTTCTTTCTATTAACACTGCCAGGCTCTTTGGTCGGCAGGTGAGAACGGATCGTTCTGCTTCCTTTTTTCACGCTCGTTTATTATAAAGGAGCTTTTCCCTTTTGTCAAGAGCGTTTACGATTTATTTACAATAACATTCGATATAGTAATCGATGGCCTCTTCCAGGATCTTCACGGCCTTTTCACTGCCGCCCACCTCATCTACCAACGTATCTTTGCCTTCCAGCTGCTTATACACCCGGAAGAAGTGGTTCATTTCATCGGAAATATGTTCGGGAAGCTGGGTGATATCGGTATAGTGATTATAAGTAGGATCGCCGAAGGGAATGGCGATGATCTTATCGTCCCTCTTTCCGTTATCGATCATGGTAATAACGCCGATGGGATAGCACTGTACCATGGTCATAGGTTCAATTTCCTCGGTACATAAAAGAAGTACGTCCAAGGGGTCCCCGTCTTCACAGAAGGTTCTGGGGATAAAGCCGTAATTTGCCGGATAAATGGTAGAAGTATAAAGGATGCGGTCCAGCTTTAAATAGCCGGTCTCCTTATCCAGTTCATACTTTTTCTTGGATCCTTTGGGGATCTCAATGACCGCCATAAAATCCTTGGGTGCGATGCGCTTGGGACTCATATCGTGCCAGATATTGCTCATAACGATACTCTCCTTATTTCTTATTTTGCTCCTTTAAAAGGCTTTCCAGTTCACCCATAAAGGTATTGATATCTTTAAATTGACGGTATACCGAGGCAAAACGAACGTAGGCCACCTCGTCGATCTCCTTCAGGCCCTCCATTACAAGCTCGCCGATCCTGGCGGTAGAGATCTCATTATCCGGGCCGGACTGCACGGCGCTTTCCACCCGGCTCACAAGGCTTTCCATCTCTTCGTAAGAAACGGGCCTCTTCTGACAGGCCAGGCGAATACCGGCGTGAAGCTTTGCCCGATCGAAAAGCTGGCGGGAGCCGTCTTTTTTCACAACCATAATGGGCATCTCTTCCACTCTTTCGTAAGTGGTAAACCGTCTTTGACAGCTAAGGCACTCTCTTCTCCGGCGAATACTGCCGAAATCATCGCAGGGACGGGAATCCAGCACCTTGCTTTCCGTATAGCCGCATCCGGGACATTTCATATTCTTTCTCCTTTAGGGCTGAAGGGTGATCAGTCCGTCTTTAAAGTAACCGGTATAGGTTCTCTGCTGGGTATCCCCTTCCCCAAGGGCCCAGGTATAAGTGCCTTCACCGTTTAGCATATTGTTTTTAAAACTGCCGGTGTAGGTGTCGCCGTTTGCCCAGGTATAGGTGCCCTGGCCTTCTCTTACGTCTTTCACGAAAGAGCCGGTATAACTGTCACCGCTGGCCCAGGTATAAGTACCCTGGCCGTTTTTCATATCGTCTTCAAAACTGCCTTCGTAGGTATCACCGGAAGCGTAAACGTAGGTACCGCTGCCGTTTTTCATATTCTCGGAAAAATAACCGGTGTAGCTGGAGCCGTCGGAATAGGTGTAAACACCGTGACCGTCACGGACACCGCCCTTCCAGTCGCCGGCGTAGGTATCGCCGGAAATATAGCGGATGGTACCCTGGCCACTACGAACGCCTTCCGAAAAAGCGCCTTCGTACACGTCGCCGGAAGCGTAGGTAAGCTTTCCTTCCCCGTCAGGAAGAAGGTCCTTTACGTCTCCTACGTATACGTCACCGTTGGAATAGGTAAGGGTCTCTTTTCCCTTGCTGTACTTGGCTTTCAAGCCGCTTTCAAAGTAAGCCGTACCTTTTACGGGCTCACCGCCACTGGTTCTGCCAAGGAATTTCACTCCGCTGTCGTAGGTGGTATAGCGGAAACCGAAAAGCAGTCCCAAAAGCCACAGGATCACAATGGCAAACACCACGGATAAGGTGATGATCACCGGAAGCAGGGCCTTCTTTTTTTCTTGTTTCATTCTTCTTACCTCACAAAAGTAAGTTTATAGATTTTTAAAACCGTCCAGGATCAAAGGAAGCACCTTTGAAATGATAAAGAGCACCGCATAAAGGCCCAGCATTTCGAGGAAAGCAAGCCAAAGAGGGGTGCGGGCGCCTTTGAAAAGGGCCTGGGCTTTATCAAGATTTTCTTCCGGCAGATAGAAAAGGGTCTTCCCTTCTTCTTCCACCAGGGCGATCATTCTTTCTCTTCCCTTTAGCGCAGAGGAAGGAAGCATCTTTTGAGGAAGAGAGATCGCATTTTCCGGGGAAAATGCCTTTTCGTCCATTAAGATCTGAAGGGCACGGCCCAGTCCCATTTTCTGCTTATATACGGAGAAAAAGGCAAGGCAGGCGCCGATAAAAACGCACCAAAGCACAAGACCTACCGTATCAGAAGCATCCATTAAGAGAACGGATAAGGATTCTTTTACCTGCTCCATTATCCGATCCACTCATTTCCGCCCATATAAGGCTGAAGGGCCTGGGGGATCTTCACACGGTATTTTCCATCTTCCATTACAAGATTATTCTCCAAAAGTGCAATGAGCATTCTGGGAGGTGCTACTACCGTATTATTCAAGGTGTGGGCAAAATATTTCTTTCCGTCTTCCCCTTTTACGCGGATAGAAAGTCTTCTTGCCTGGGCGTCGCCAAGGTTAGAGCAGGAGCAAACTTCAAAATACTTCTGAAGTCTGGGGCTCCAGGCTTCTACGTCGTAGCTCTTTACCTTCAGGTCAGCCAGATCTCCGGAGCAGCATTCCAGGGTGCGAACGGGCACGTCCAGACTGCGGAACAGTTCCACAGAATAGCTCCACATCTTATGGAACCAGTCCATGCTCTCTTCCGGCTTACAAATAACCACCATTTCCTGCTTTTCAAACTGGTGGATACGGTAAATACCTCTTTCTTCAATACCGTGGGCGCCCTTTTCCTTGCGGAAGCAGGGAGAGTAAGAGGTCAGCGCCATAGGAAGGGTCTTTTCCTCGTTTAAGGTGCCGATAAATTTACCGATCATAGAGTGTTCACTGGTACCGATGAGGAACAGGTCTTCCCCTTCGATCTTGTACATCATGGCTTCCATTTCTTCAAAGCTCATAACACCGGTTACCACTTCAGAACGGATCATAAAGGGCGGGATGCAGTAGGTAAAGCCCTTATCGATCATAAAATCTCTGGCG
Source organism: Eubacteriales bacterium (assembly GCA_045590715.1). Taxonomy (GTDB): domain Bacteria; phylum Bacillota; class Clostridia; order Oscillospirales; family SIG627; genus RGIG5579. The sequence goes on from JAZNRO010000101.1 coordinate 10,351, forward strand.
TAAGCGGTTACCGCGCTGTGCAGACGGGCAATATCGCCCATGAGATAGTAGAAGCCTTCGCCTGCTACTCGGCCGGCAGCCTCTTTATCAATGCCGTTAAAGTAGGCCATGATATCGGT
>JAZNRO010000102.1:0-34774 GCA_045590715.1 Eubacteriales bacterium
ACCGTGGGCCTTCTTACTCCCACGGCGCCCCGTTGTCCGCACCTTGGCTGTGCTTTAAAATACAATCGATCCGAGCATAGTTGGGATTGCCCTTGCCACGGCTCCCGTTTTTCCGAAGAAGGAGACCTTATCGATAACCCGTCTATTAAAGATCTGAATAAAAAATAAAAGCAGGGCAAATTGCCCTGCTTTATTCTTTTTAGATGGTGCCGGTAACGGTAAGGGTTGCAGTGCCGGGGGTAACGGTGTACTGGCCGGTGACGGGGTCTTGCACGTAGCTTGCGGCAGGCACCAGGATCTGGCCGGGAACTGTGGTGAAAAGTCCCGTGGCTTCGTTGTAGTTATACTGGGTGCCTTCGGTCCAGGCCGTTCCGTTGAAGATTACCACAAGGTTTGTGAGGATGGGGTCAAAAGTGTCGCTGATGGCCGCATCGTCGGTGGCAATTACCTCCCGGTTTCCGGTGTTTTCAATGATAAAGGTGTAGGTTACCCGATCATTGTCTACCACCTGGGTGGGGGTGATGGACTTGGTAATGGTAAGATCCGGCTCTGCGGTAACGGGAACGCTAGCGCTGGCAGTCGCTTCGGTGCCGATTCCGTCTCCTGCGGCGGTTACGGTGTTTTCAATGATACCGCCTTCAAAAGGCGCCGCAAAGGTATTTGCACGAGCCTGGTATACAAGCACCGCGTCTGCGCCGGCAGGCAGGGTGATTCCCGTGAATACCAGAGGCGGGCCGGGCGTTACCGCAGGGGCTGCCTGGGGAACACCGTCAACGAAAAGGAGCGCGGAACCGGTTTCATAGGTTAGCGGATAAACGGTGGTACCGTTAAAGTCGTAACCGCCCAGATCATCCGTCAGCGTAATTCCGTTTAATGCGGTGTTTCCCGTGTTTCGCAGAGTCACAACGTAGGTCACTAGAGAACCGGGCGTGTAGCTTTCCTCCACTGCCGTTTTGGTAATCGTCAAAATATCTAAAATCTCGCCATAAGCGATGTTTGAATTGGTGGAGTTACCGTTATAGGTCAAGGTGGCTTGATTGGTAAAAATAGCCATTATTTTCCTCCTGGGACAAAGATAGCGGGACATTCTTCCCGCGTGCTATTGTATGCTCATGCCCCCTTTTCTGCCACTGTAAAAAGAAAAACTCCCCAAAGCCTTTTGGCTTTGAGGAGTTTGGTGCGGATGACGAGACTTGAACTCACACAGTATTGCTACCACTAGAACCTGAATCTAGCGCGTCTGCCAATTCCGCCACATCCGCATATGTGGTCTTGAACTCACCTGGAGATTATAGCAAAACTTGTGATAAAAGTCAAGGGGGTTTTACGAAAAAGAAAAAAAGTTTTTCTTTGGGGAAAAATGGCTTTTTTCGCCTTTCATTTGTTGACAGGGGGAAGGAATTGGTGTAGAATTCTTTTTACGAAAAAAAGGAGGATGCGGTTTTGATCTTACGGTGTTTTTTGGCGTTGGCGTGCGTTTTGGCCTTGGGAATTTGCATTTCAAATCCCATTCTTTTTCCCTTTTTCCTTTTTCTTATTGTTGGGCTTTATCTCGGTATTACGGCCCTTGGCATTTTCATTTTATTTATTATGAGTTTGTTCTGCTATGGCAAAAAGCCTTTTGAAAAGGACAATGCCTTTCTCCGCTTTTTTGCCTATCTTACCATGGGCGGAATTCTGGAATTTTTCGGTATTACGCCGGTGGGCAAGGGACTTGAAAAAATGCCCAAAGAACCCTGCGTCATCGTGTGCAACCATCTGTCCCGCTTTGACCCCATGGTGTCTTTTGTTCTGATGCCCGGCCGCAAGCTTGCCTTTATTTCCAAAATGGAAAATATGCGTATTCCCATTGCCGGCCCGATCATTCAGAAGATCGGCTTTCTGCCTTTGGACAGGGATAACCCCTTAAAAGCCATGCGAACCATTCACAAAGGAGCAAAACTGGTATCCTCACAAGGCTTTACCATGGGCATCTATCCGGAGGGAACCCGCGGTGACGGGGAAAAGCTTCTGGATTTTAAGCCCGGTGCCTTTGTGATGGCGAAAAAGGCCGCTTGCCCTTTGGTAGTGTGCTCCATTTCCGGGTCGCTGGATTATAAAAAACGGATTCCGTTTCGCCGTTCCAAAGCCGTTTTCTCGGTTTTAGAGGTGCTTGATCAGGAAACGGTAAAGGAGAAAAAGCCCGAGGAATTGGCGGAGATCAGCTTTGGGATCATTGAAAAAGAACTTTATACCAAATAAAAAAGAACTGCGATTTCGCAGTTCTTTTTTTGTTTTGTTTACTTCTGTGCGCGAAGCTTTTCGATGAGCATTCTGCTGCAGTCCAGCTGGTTGGGAATGTTGCCATTCTCATCGCGGACACGCCAGATGTCGGGGGTGATCTCGTCTGCAACGTAGATCTTGCCGCTTTCATCATAGCCAACTTCGATCTTGAAGTCGATGAGAGTCAGGTTCAGAGAAGCAAGCTCTTTTCTCAGAACTTCGCCCACCTTTACGGTGATATCCAGTGCTTCCTGGTACTGACCTTCCTTCAGAATACCTTTCATCAGACAGATTCTTTCGCTGATCAGGGGGTCACCCTGCTCGTCACTCTTCAGCGTTACTTCTGCATAGGGGGGATCGAATACCAGACCCTCTTCCAGTTCAAATCTGCGGCACATACTGCCTGCGGTGAAGTAACGGAGAACGAACTCAAGACGGGGAACGGTCAGGTTACGAACCTTCATCAGACCCTGCTCTACATCGCCGCCCAGGTAATGGGTGGGAATGCCGTTTTTCTCCATCAGTTCGAAGAAGTAGTTGGAGATCTCAAGGCCGATTTTACCTTTACCGGCTACGCTTCCGCCGACCGTGTTGGAGCCGGGGTCGAACAGGCCGTTTTCACCGGTCATAGAGTCCTTAAAAAACAGGTGGACGATACCGGTTTCTTCGTCGAGAAGAACGTTTTTGGTTTTACCTTCGTAAAGTTTTTTCATATTTTTGGCTCCTTTAATTTGGTTTCCATAAATCTTGGACGAGATATTATATCATAAAATATCGTTTTTTGGCAAGAAAAATCTTTCAATTTCCGGTATTTTTTTTGATATTTTTTTTACAGAATTCCCGAATGGTCTACTGGGTAGAGGATGCGAAGCTGATTCATCTTGCTCTGATAGGCTTTCTGCTGGGCCTGGGAAAGCAGGAACTGGGAAAGCTCATCCTTTGCTTTTTCAAAGCTTACCGGCTCGGCCTTGTTCTTTTTATCCAAGCGGATCAGGTGGTAGCCGAACTGGGTCTGAACAGGGCCTCTTACTTCGCCTACTTCCATAGAGAAGCAAGCCTCGTCAAATTCTTTTACCATCTGGCCTCTGCCGAAAGTGCCAAGGTCACCGCCGCGCTCGGAGGAGGGGCAGGAGCTGAATACTTTTGCCGCGTCTTCAAAGGTCATTTCACCGCTCTGGATCTTGCCCAGAACGTCCAGCGCCTTTTCTTCGCTTTCCACCAGAATGTGACGGGCTTCTACGGTTTCTTCGCCCTGGAATTCTTCCTGGTGCTCGTCAAAGTAAGCGCGGATCTCTTCGTCCTTTACCTTTACGTCCCGAAGGAATTTTTCTACGTAGAAATTGGTCAAAAGTTCCTTCTTTAATTTTTCCAGTTCTACCTTAAATTCAGCGTCGTGCTCCAAAAGATTCTTTTTGGCATCCATTAAGATCAGTTCCTTGTTGATGAGCTGTTCTAAAAGGATCTGCTTGCCCTGGGGGTTGTTATACTGCTGTGCTCTGGGGCCCATATTGATAAGAGCCTTCTGTACGTCTTCATCGGTGATGGCTTTGCCGCCAACCACTGCGAGAACTTTATTCTGACTATTCATATGCTTCTCCTTCAAACTAAAAAATTACCCCATCAGTATAGCACGAAAGGCGGGAGAAATCAAGAAACTTTCACCATTTTTCTCCTCTCTCCATAAAATGAGATAGGAGGTGATGGCATGGCATATTCCGACAGGGAACTTCTGGCAAGACTGATCCAGTGCGAAGCCGGAGGAGAAGGGGACAACGGGATGCGGGCAGTGGCTTCCGTAGTAATGAACCGGGTCCGCACAAACGTGGGTGAATACGGCAGAGTGGTCAATACCATACGGGACGCCGTCTTCCAGCCCGGGCAGTTCGTTTGCGCTATGGAAACGGTGGGTGGAAAATATAACTCCCAAAACATTTATAATATGAACCCCACCCAGGAGCATTACTCCATCGCAGACTGGGCCATTGCAGGGAATAGGCTTACAAACCTTGGCTCTGCTTTGTGGTTTTTTAATCCCTATTCTTCTTCCTGCCCCCGAAATTTTCCCTCGGGAGTGGGCTCGTTTATCGTGAGGGTAGGGGAGCACTGTTTCTATAATCCTACGTCTGCCTATGCCGATACCTAGAAAGGAGTTTATATGGATCAAAATTTCCGAAATCAAAACCGTTTTCCCGAAAGACCGATGCCGCCCCAGAACGATTTTAATGCCCCCGTTCAGCAAAGTTTCAATTCTCCCGACTTTGAAGGCCAGGTGCAAAAGGTACTGACCAATAATATCGGCCAGTACGTGGTAATGGAGTTTCTCATCGGCAGTGATACCATCGTGCGAAAACAGGGAATTTTATACTTTGTGGGAGTAAGCTACGTGGTCCTTTTTGACGACGTGATCGGAAACTATATCGTTTGCGATCTTTACTCCATTAAGTTTACTTACTTTTATTATCCCGGCCAAAGACCCAGCCAGAATTTCAATTCTCTTTCATCTGCAAATCCCCCTTCCTAATAAAAAACAAAAAAGCCGAGGGCTCTGCCTTCGGCTTTTTGATTTTTTTCTGAAAAAGTGGAGAAAACCTGCATTTTCTTTGCCGGAAAAGTGCCTTTTTCCTTGACACTTTGCCGGAAAAAGGTTACAATATAGGAAAGATGCGTAAATTTGCATATATATCTTGATGAAGGAGAGAAATCATGCTTGCCATTAAGAATGCAACGCTTGTTATGAAGGATCATTTGATCCCCGGTGCCACCCTTCTTTGCAAGGACGGTAAGATCGTAGATTTTGGTAAAAAACTGGAAATTCCAGAAGGCTACGAAATTCTGGATGCAGAAGGCCAGTACGTAGGCCCCGGTTTTGTTGATATTCATACGCACGCTGCCGGACTTCATTGGTTCTATGCCGAGCCCAAGGAAGCCGCAGATCTGATCTTGTCCCACGGTGTTACTACCGTATTGCCGGTGGTATACTTTAGCATGAATAAAAAAGATTTTATCAAGGCGACCAAGGACATTCAGGCCGCAGTAGCAAGAGGGGATATCCCCAACTTCGGCGGTTTCTATATGGAAGGCCCTTATATGAACCCCAAATTCGGCGCTGACAGAGAAAACAATCCCTGGCAGGCTCCCTGCAACCCCGCTGATTATCTTGATATTATCAAGACCGGCGGCAAGGACGTAAGAGTTTGGGCCCTGGCTCCCGAAAGAGAAAATATCGAAGACTTTGTGATCGCTTGTAAAGAAGAAAATCCTTGTGTTGTCTTTACCGTAGCACATTCCGAAGCTACCCCCGAGCAGATCGAAAAGCTCATTCCTTACGGTCTGAAGATCGGTACTCACCATACCAACGCTACCGGTACCCTGGAGAAGTATCCCGAGTGCCGCACCCCTTGTGTGGATGAAACCGTAAATTACAACCCCGAAATTTACGCAGAGCTCATCTGCGACTCTATGGGTATCCACGTAGATCCCTATAACCAGAGATTGATCCGTAAGATCAAAGGTCCCGACCGCCTCATCCTCATTTCCGACGCTTGTGTGTTCGACGGACCTCAGCCGGAAGGTTATGAAGGCGTAAACGACCTTTGCTTTGACTGGGCCGGTGAAATTGCCGGTTCCAAGCTTACCCTGGATGTTGCCTGCCGTAACTTTATGGTACATACCGGCGCATCTATTGTGGACGTGTTCCACTATGCTTCCTATAATCCTGCAAGAGCCGTAGGATTTACCGACCGCGGTGAGATCCGTCGCGGATTGGAAGCCGATCTTGTGATCTGTGACCATCAGGTCAATATCAATAAAGTAATTTTAAAAGGAGAAATTGCAAAATGAAAGACTTTATCGTCGATCCCGCAACCAAGTTCAACTTTGAGCCTGCAGAATTTGTTCCTTTCAAGGACAAAAAGGTATGCGAGTACGTGCGTAGCCTTTCCGGTACTGACCTGGAAAAGCGCGAGGCATGGTGGCACCCCGAATTTACCGTTAAGGTAATGATGAACCCCCATCCCGTACTGATCGCTACTCTCTTCTCCAGACTGAAAGCTGCTTCCGAAGCCGGTAAGAGCTTCACCATGATTCTGGGTAACCCCGAACCCGACACCTACATTCCCCTGGCACAGCTGATCAACTACTTCCAGGTTGACTGCTCCAAGGTTCACCTCGTAGCAGAGGATGAATGGGCTGATCAGGACGGCAACATCGCTCCTATCACCTACGAAGCAGGTTTTGCTCACTCTATGATCAAGTATTTCTACTATCAGATCGATGAGAAGCTCCGCATGCCCATGGAAAACGTGCATTTCCCCACCAACGCTAATATCAAGGATTACTCCAAGATCATTGACGACATCACCGAGGGAACCGGCGCTGATATCGCTTCTACTTCTCCCGGATGGGCAGGCCACATGGCATTCGTTGATCCTATTCCTGAATTCATCGGCAGCGGTGATATCGAAGAATGGCTCAACCAGCCCGCACAGATCGTAACCCTCCATCCCATGACCATTATGCAGAACTCTCTGAACGGTACCTTCGGTCAGTCCGGTGACATTGCAAACGTTCCCCCCAAGGCTGCTACCATTGGACCTCTGGACGTTATGCGCGCCAAAGAAAGAATTGAAGTTCACGCTCTCGCTACTTGCGGCACCTTCTCTTCTTGGCAGAGAATGACCTCCCGTCTTTGCACCCACGGACCTGTTACTCCTTATCTGCCCAGCTCCATGCTGCAGACCAAGAAGACCCAGGTTTACATCAGCGAAGAACTGGCAGCTCCCTTCGAATGCTGGGAAAAGGTTGGTTATTAATCCACCAAATAAAAAACAAAAACAAGCACCCTTCGGGTGCTTGTTTTTTTATAAAAAAAGACCCAAACATTTTTTGTGGGTCTTTTCTTTTATTTATTTTCCTTCAATGAAGTTTCCGATCTCCAGTACTGCCTGGCCCAAAATGTCTTTCTGGGGAAGCATTACGATTCTAAAGTGATCCGGATCTTTCCAGCCAAAGCCGCTGCCGGGAACGATGAGGATGTGCTTGTCCATGAGAAGCTTATTGGCAAATTCACTGTCGATCTGATACTTTACAAATTCCTTCTTGATCTTGGGGAATACGTAGAAGGCCGCGTCGTTCTTTACGTAAGAGATGGCGCCGATCTGATCCAGGGCGTCGCAGGTGGCTTTTCTCTGTTCAAAAAGTCTGCCGCCTTCCCGAATCATATTTTCGGTGTATTCGGTGTCAAGGAGTGCATCGGGGATAATGGTCTGCATCACAGAGTTTGCGCAAAGTCGCATGGATGCAATACGAATGAGGGCGTCCCCTAAAGCCGTGCGGTCTTCTTTAGAGCCGCTGATTACCATCCATCCGCTGCGGAATCCGCAAAGGCAGTGGGATTTGGAAAGGCCGTTCATGGTAATGCAGGTTACATCCGGTGCCAGAGCGGCGATGGAAGTATGCTTCTTTCCGTCAAATACCAGGCGATCGTAAATTTCGTCTGCCCAGATCATAATTTTGTTCTGTCTTGCGATCTCTGCGATCTCAAGGAGGATCTCATCGGAGTAGAGAACACCGGTGGGGTTATTGGGGTTGATGACAACGATTGCCTTGGTTTTATTGGTAACAAGGCTCTTGATGTGATCAATTTCCGGATTCCAGTGATCATTTTCATCACAGCGGTAGAAAACGGGTACGCCACCGTGCAGGATCACCTCGTTGATCCAGAGGGAGTAGCAGGGCAGGGGCATGAGAATTTCGTCACCGGGGTTTACGGTAGCGGTTGCCACCATAGAAGCAATTTCGCTGATACCGTTGCCGATGAAAATATCGTCAAAGCTAAAATTTAAAAGGCCTTTTGATTTGTGGTAATCCATAATTGCCTGGCGGGCGGAGTGCATACCGCGCACGTCACAATAGCCTACTGCCTGGTCGATCTTCTCAAAAAGGGAAGCGCGAAGCTTTTCGGACATTTGAAATCCGAAAGCGGCAGGGTTACCGGTATTGAGTTTTAATACTTTTTCGCCCTTCTTTTCCAGATCCAGGGCAGCGTAATAATTCTTGCCGCGGATATCGGAATTTAAAAGGGACATTTTATCGGAACATAGTTTCATTTTTATCACCAAATTTACAAAGATATTTTATTGTAACATACTTTTGAAATGGAATCAAGGGCCAAGGGGAAACAAACAAATGAAAAATCCTCGTATGATCATACGAGGATTTTTGGCGGAGAAGCGGGGATTTGAACCCCGGCGCCAGAATAATCCGACCTAACGGTTTAGCAAACCGTCCCCTTCGACCTGCTTGGGTACTTCTCCATTTTATGCATTGTGTGAGAAAAAGACCACACAAGGTGGTCTTTCTCTTGGCGGAGGGAAAGGGATTCGAACCCTTGTGGGATTTCTCCCAAACGGTTTTCAAGACCGCCTCGTTATGACCACTTCGATATCCCTCCAAAAGGGACAAGGAAGATTATAGGCTATTTTTCACGGTTTGTCAAGGGGAATCCGAGTTTTTTGCATTTTTTATCTTGAGCGCTTTTTCTTTTTCACACTAAAGCCGAAAGAGGCAATCTTTTTCCCCAGCTGAATGTAATCGCCGTGGGAATAAGAGAGAAGATTTGCCTTCTTCAGGTCCAGTTTTCCTTTTTCGTCCACCAGTCTTTCATCTACGTCAACTGCTACGATGTGCGCTAAAAACATATCGTGAGAACCCAGTTCCTTTACCTCTGCTACCTTGCATTCCAGACATAAAGGACTTTGGGCAAGGGTCGGGCAGGAAACCTTGCTTGCCTTTTCCGGAGTGAGAGAATAGGCTTTGATCTTATTCATTTTCGCACCGGTATATACCCCGCAGGCATCCGTTGCCCGGGCTAGGGATGCGGTAGTGAGATTGATGACAAATTCTCCGGTTTCAGAGATGATTTTGTGACTAAAGCGGCTTTTGCGCAGGGAAATATAGGTCATAGGCGGTTCGGAATTTACGATGCCCGTCCAGGCTACCGTTGCCGCATTGGGTTTTTCCATAGTACCGCTGGTTACGATAACAGCGGGGACGGGGGCAAGAAGCGTTCCGCCGGGCCAAGTGATTTTTGCCATATTTTTCTTCCTTTTTTTACGTTCTTAAAAAGAGATTTTCCATTTGCTTTTTGCTAAAGGGAACCAGCACTGGTCTGCCGTGGGGACAAACGGTGATATTGTCAATTTCCCTTAGTTTTTCTACCAGCCAAAGGTGGTCCGCATCCGTGGAAGGAATGCCGGCCTTGACCGCGGCTTTGCAGGCCATAGAGTAAAGGGTGCGGTCGAATTTCTTTTCTCCCGCGCCGCCGGCCTTTCCACCCAAGGAAAGCTCCTTGGCGCTTTGCTCCAAAAGGCTTTGGATGGCGTCTTTATTGAGCGTGGTAAATTCCATAGGGATCCCCCGGAGAAGGAAACTTGTTTCTCCGAATTCTTCCAGGAGAAAACCGGCTTCTTCCATTTCGGAAAGGTTTTCGCTGATGGCCGCGCTTTCCGAAGGGGTAAGATTGATCAGGACAGGTTCCATTAGACCCTGCACCGATTCTTTTTTGTGGTTCTTTTTTAGACCTTCGTAAAGAATTCTTTCGTGGGCCGCGTGTTTGTCAATGATATAGAGCGTATCGTCCGTTTCGTAGAGAATATAAGCGTTAAACAGTACACCTCGGATGGTGCCCAGAAGGGTTAAGGGATTGTCTTTCTTTTCTTCTGCCAGTGCCCCTTCCATTTTGATCTGTACCGCTTCCGGCTCTTTCGGAAGTTCTATCTTTACAGTAGGCTTTTCTTCTGCCTTTTGGGGAGTGAAAACGGGTTGTTTTTCTAAAACCACAGTTTTCTTTTCTACCGTCGTATTCTTTTCTTTTTCTTCAAAGAGTTTTTCTACCTTTACGGAAGAGATCTCTACCGTTTTTGGTTTTTGCACTTCTTCTTCCGGAATAAGCGTTGTTTTGCCACGGCTGACAGCACCGGAAAACAGCGGAAGATCCTTCTGGGACTCGCGAAAACTACCGCTTTTTACTTCCATGGAAGGAGTGGGAACGGTCTTCGTTTCAGAAATTTTCGGAATGGCATTTTCCGGGACTGCTTCCTTTACCGCTTTTTCAAATTCGTCCTTGGCAAGGCGGTTGGAAAGACGGGAAAGAGCTTGTCTTACCCCGTGGTAAACGGCGTTATAAACGCTTCTTTCATCGTCAAATCTTACTTCCAGCTTGGCCGGGTGCACGTTTACGTCTACCTTTGCCGGGTCCAGGGTAAGGAAGAGGACACAGCCGGGAAATTTCTCGCTTTTTACAAAGCTCTTATAAGCGTCTTCCATGGCAAATTGCATGGTGCGGGATTTTACAAAACGGGAGTTGATGTAAAAGCTCTGCCAGTTGTGATTGCTCCGGGCCATTTCCGGTCTTGTAATATAGCCGGAGAGGGTATAGGGGCCCTCGCTGTAATCCACTTCCGTCAGAGTAGAGGAAAATTCCGAGCCGTAAACGGAGTAGATACAGTCGTAAAGCTTTCCGTTTCCTACGGTCTGCAGTTTTACCTGCCCGTCGCAAATATGCTTAAAAGCAATTTCCGGATGGGATACGGCAAGGCGCTGAAGGTACTGTAAAATGGCCGCATTTTCCGTTTGGGCCCGTTTTAAAAACTTTCTTCTGGCAGGCTGATTGAAGAACAGATCCTGCACGATGACGGTGGTACCGTCGGCACAACCGCATTCTTCTAAAGATAGGATTTCTTCTCCTTCTACGATCATTTGGTGACCCAGAATATCCTCGGGTCTTTTGGACATTAAGGTAAAGCGGGAGGTGGAGGAGATGGCCGCCAGGGCTTCTCCGCGAAATCCTAAAGTAGAAATGGCAACAAGATCTTCGCTGGTTTTGATTTTGGAGGTGGCGTGACGGCGAATGGAAAGAGGGAGATCTTCCTTCTCCATACCGCATCCGTTATCCGTTACCCGTATCAGATCCACACCGCCGCCGGCAATTTCCGTGATGATGGCACGGCTGCCCGCGTCAATGGCGTTTTCAAGTAGTTCCTTGATGACGTTGGCAGGGCGTTCTACCACTTCTCCTGCCGCGATTAGATTCGAGGTCTGAGGGGAGAGCAAATTGATCTTAGCCATTGTAACTCCTTCTTACAGTTTTTTTGCCTCTCGGGACAGATCGTAAAGCTTTCCGAGGGCCTCAATGGGACTTATCGTGTCTACGTTGATTTCTTTCAAGGTTTCGATGATCTCGTCCTTCATAGAAGAGAACATAGGCAGTTCTTCTTCCGTTTCGGCTTTTGCGATCTTCACCTTGGGATTTTTGCTTTCCAGTTCCTTTAAGGTTTCCTTTGCCTTGCGGATCACCTCTGCGGGAACACCGGCAAGCTGAGCTACTTCAATACCGTAGCTTTCATCCGCAGAACCGGGAACGATCTTGCGAAGGAAGATGACGCTGTCACCGCGTTTTTTCGCGGCAATGTTGTAGTTGTTTACGCCTTCGATGGTGTTTTCTAGTTCCGACAGTTCGTGATAATGGGTGGCAAAGAGGGTCTTGGCACCGCATTTTTTGCCGGCAGTATATTCTACCACCGCTCTGGCGATGCTCATTCCGTCGTAGGTGGAAGTGCCTCTGCCGATCTCGTCGTAAATAATAAGGCTCTTCTTGGTGGCGTTTTTCAGGATATAAGCCACTTCGCTCATTTCCAGCATAAAGGTGGACTGACCCATGGAAAGGTCGTCGCTTGCCCCTACACGGGTGAAGATCTTATCTACAATGCCGATATGGGCTTCCTTTGCAGGAACGAAAGATCCCATTTGCGCCATAATAACAATGATAGCGCAGGAGCGCATATAGGTGGATTTACCTGCCATATTGGGGCCGGTGATAATGGCCATACGGTGGTCGCCCGTATCAAGATTTACGTCATTGGGAACAAAGAAACCGCGGGTCACTTTTTCTACTACCGGGTGTCTGCCGTCTACGATCTTGATGCTGTCGGAAAAATCTACCACGGGACAGCAGTAATTGTTTTCCAGTGCCACGTGGGCAAGGGATGCAAAAACGTCGATCTGGGCAATCATTTTGGCCGCATCCTGCAGCACGGGCGTCACGTCCTTTACCTTGGCGCAAAGATCGCAGAAAAGGTCGTATTCCAATGCAACGGCTCTATCTTTGGCGCTTAAGATCCGGCTTTCCATATCCTTCAGTTCGCTGGTGATATAGCGTTCCGCACCGGTCAGGGTCTGCTTTCTGATATAACGGTCGGGAACTTTGTCACTGTGAAGGCGGGAAACCTCAAAATAGTAGCCGAATACTCGGTTGTAGCCGATCTTTAATTTGGGAATACCCGTCAGTTCTCGCTCGGTAGCCTCAATTTTCGCAAGGTAGCTCTGGCTTTCCGTCATAATGGTATTCAGTTCATCCAGTTCCTCGTTATAGCCTTTCTGGATAAAGCCGCCTTCCCGGATAGAGAAGGGGGGGTCGGGACGAATAGCAGATAAAAGAAGATCTGATAAGGGATTTAAAACCGGCAAAAGAGATCCGGTCAGTCTTTCATAGATTTCCGATAAGGCTTCTCCGGCACAGTTCTCCAAAAGAGAAGTGATCTCCGGAAGGTAGGAAAGGGTATTGGCAAGGGAATAAAGATCCTTTGCATTTCCGCCGCTGTAAATAATGCGGGATAAAATGCGTTCGATGTCCTGAATGGGGGAAAGCGCTTCCTGCACCCGGTCCTTCAGTTCCATCTGATTATAAAATTCCAGTACCGCGCTCTGTCTTTTGGCAATGGCTCTGGGGTGAGTCAGAGGCTGTTCGATAAAGCGGCGCAAAAGTCTTGCACCGGCGCTGGTACGGGTCTTATCCAGTACCCAAAGAAGGGAACCGCGCTTTTCTTTTCCGCGGCTGCTTTCCACCAGTTCCAGATTTCTTCTGGAATTAGAATCAATGGCAAGGGATTCGTTGTTGTCATAGATCCGAAGGGTAGTAAGAGAGGTGAGCGCCGTTTTCTGGGTGGCGGTGAGATAGGCGATGAGAGCGGCACAGGCCCGGGATAAAAGGGTGTCCTCGGAGGCAAAGCCAAGCTCTGCAAAGCTCTTTTTGAAATGGGCGGGAACCAAGGGAAGATTTTTTTCTTCAAACAGGTCGTAAAGACCGCAGCTGGTAAGATTTCCTTCTGTTTGCGCCATGAAATCCGTCAGCATTTTGCAGTTTTCTTCTCCCTTGTTGATAATCAGTTCCTTGGGATGAAATTTTGCAAATTCATTGATGATCTGACGGTGGAGCGTCTCTTCGTCTTTTTCCGAGAGGGCAATGGCGTAAAGGGTAGAGTCGGAAATATCGTAAAAGGCCAGTGCACCGCGGGTTTCTTCTATGCAAAGAGTGGCAAGGAAGTTGTTTTTGCCTTCCTCCAGTGCATCCCCTAAGGTTACGGTGCCGGGGGTAATGATGCGCACCACTTCTCTGGGTACGATGCCCTTGCAGGTGCTGGGGTCCTGGGTCTGCTCGCAGATGGCTACTTTGTATCCTTTTTCCACCAGTTTTGCAATATAAACGTCACTGGCATGGAAGGGAACGCCGCACATGGGTGCCCGCTCTTCTTCTCCGCAGTCGCGACCGGTGAGGGTAAGATCCAGTTCCTTGGAGGCAATTTTCGCATCCTCAAAGAACATCTCGTAAAAGTCGCCTAAGCGGTAGAACAAGAGATAGTCCTGATATTGCTTTTTGATTTCAAAATACTGGAGCATCATAGGGCTCATAGTACCATTTCTCCTATCAACATAATTGCTCGGGCTTCCGTTACGCGAAGGGAAACGAATTGCCCGGTAAGAGAAGCCTTTTCCGGCTTTTTAAAATGAATCAGTTTTCCGCTGTCGGTTCTGGCGGAAAGGAAAGAAGGATCGCTCTTGCTTTCCCCTTCGCAAAGGGCCCGTACTTCTTTTCCTACAAGTTTTTCGTTATTTTCGGTCTGGATCTTTGTTTGCAGTGCCAGAAGTCTGGCCATTCTTTCTTTTGCTACCTTGTCCGGCACCTGGTCAGGCATACCGGCCGCAGGAGTGCCTTTTCGGGGGGAGTATACGAAACTGAAAACTCCGTCAAAACGGCATCTTTCAAGGGCCAAAAGGGTGTCTTCAAAGTCTTCGTCCGTTTCCCCGGGAAAGCCTACGATAATATCCGTGGTAATGGAAATACCGGGGATCTTTTCCCGCATATAGTCTACAAGGGAAAAGAAGGATTCTGCGGTGTAACGGCGGTTCATTTTTGCTAGGATCTTGTTCGACCCCGCCTGCAAGGGAAGGTGAAAGTGCCGTTCACACTTATCGCTTTCGCTGATGGTGTCAATAAGCTCTCTGGTAGCGTCCTTCGGGTGGGAGGTCATAAATTTTAAAACGAAATCTCCCGGAATTTCCGATAAGGTCCGAAGGAGCTTTGCAAAGGAATAAGGAGTGGCAAGGTCTTTGCCGTAGGAATTTACGTTTTGCCCCAAAAGGGTAATTTCCCGGCATCCGTTTGCCACCAAGTCCTTTACTTCTTCGATGATCTTTTCCGGCTCTCTGCTTCGCTCTCTTCCGCGGACGTGGGGAACCACGCAGTAGGTGCAGAAATTGTTGCAGCCGTACATAACGGAAACCAGAGCCTTATAAGGATATTTTCTGGTAACGGGCAGTCCCTCGCAGATCTTTCCGGGGTTTACATCAAAATCCTCTACGAAAAACAGGCGCTTTTTGGCTACGAGAACCTTGTCTAAAATTTCGCCGAAGCGGGGGAGCATATTGGTGCCCATTACAAAGTCTACGTAGGGGTATTTATTTTTAATGTCTTCCATTCGGTGATTTTGCTGTACCATGCAGCCGCAAAGACCGATCTTTAAGGCGCGGTTTTTCTCTTTTAAGTGCTTTAATTGGCCGGTGGTAGAAAGGGCCTTCAGTTCCGCGTGTTCTCTGACTGCGCAGGTATTAAAGAGAATCAGATCCGCCTCTTCTATCTTTTCGGTGGGCAGAAATCCTCTTGTTCCGGCGATGCCCGTAAGGGTCTCGCTGTCCGCTTCATTCTGCTGGCAACCGAAGGTATTAACGTATACTTTCTTCTGCTCCATGAAAAAGTGTCCTTTTGCATAAATAATCAGTTTATTATATCATACTTCGACCACTTTCGTCAACGAAATTCTCTTATCCGAAAAGAAGAAAAATGCGACCGAAAATCGGTCGCATTTTTTCTTTTTGCTTTTTTATTTTGACTTGGGAACAATGAGATTTACCGCACCGGGAAGCAGGGTGATCTCGGGGTTTTCTCTTACGAAAATTTCTCCGTCTGCCTGGAGAACGATAGGCTCGGGAGAGATCATTTTGATCTTCTTGCACTGCTTATAAAATACGGAAGGCATGGTCTCTAGGTGTCTGCCGTTTTTGTAATCTCCCACGTATTTTAGAAATTCCATTCTGGAAATGGTGGGAACGGTCAAAAAGTCGATGAGCCCGTCGGAAATATTTGCCAGGGGAGTCGCCTTGAAACCGCCGCCGTAAAAGCGTCCGTTTCCTACTACTGCCAGGGTAACGTTGCCTTTTCCTACGGTGATAGGCTCATCGTCCAGTTCAAAGGTAATGGGGTTTTTCATCGAGGAAAAGAAGGAATAACCAAGGGCCAGTTTATAGGCCGCCCCACCGCTTACCATAGGAATTTTCTTTACTTTTTGCTGTCTTTTTCCCGTAATGGCGTCAAGCCCTGCGGAAATGTTATTTAAGGCATAAAAATCGTCGCATTTTAAAATATCGCATTTTGTGACTTCTTCTTTCAAAAGGGCACTGATATTTAAAAAGCGTTCCTTGGGCAGATCAAAATAGCGGACGAAATCGTTTCCGCTGCCAACGGGAACCGGGCAGATGGCTACGTTTTCTTCTCCTACCATACCGCTTACCGCTTCGTGGAGTGTTCCGTCACCGCCGCAAGCGTAGATGCGGGTGAAACCGGGGTTTTCCCCACAAGCCTTTTTCACAAGCTCCGTGGCATCACCCGGCTTTTTGGTCAGTACGATATCGTACTTTTCGTCCTTTCGGTCGGTGTTGAGAATAAAGGCTTCCTTGATTCTCTTGGTGGCTTCTGCTACGGGATTTTTAATTCCCGCTTCCGGGTTTAAAATAAATAAATGACGGATCATTTCGTTTCTCCCATTATTTGATTCGTTTGATATTTCCCTCCATGGGAAGGCCTTTTTGGTAAGAGGTGATTACTTTTTCTACTTCTTTTCGACTTTCGGTGGAGAAGATAAAGTGCTGGTTTTCGATGCCTTTTTCTTTTAAAAGTTTCTTTTTGTCCGCCATATAAAAGGGGGCGGAATTGTAAACCAAAAAGCGCTTTCCTTCCGGCAATACCGCAAAGGAAATTCCTTTTCGGTCGGTAAGGATTTTCGCGCCCGGATCTTTTTCCAGGAGCATTACGGGAATTTTTCCGTATACGATGGTGCTTTTTCTTCCTTTCAGATCCCGGATCTGGGAACTGTTGCACTCGGGACTTACCAGAAGATCGGAAAGAGCAGGGAAGAGATCAAGGGAAAAAGAGTTTGTAATATTCAGGCGGAAATCACCGTGAAGAATAAAGTCCAGCCCCTCTACCAAGGGAAAGTGGCCCACGTTTCCGATATAGGCGTGAAGAGCGCCGTTTTCTCTTGCAAACTCAAGCTTTTTCTGTACCTCTTTTTCTTCCGAAGGAAAGATCACCGCCGGCAAGATCACTCCGTTTGCCTTGCC
Source organism: Eubacteriales bacterium (assembly GCA_045590715.1). GTDB lineage: Bacteria > Bacillota > Clostridia > Oscillospirales > SIG627 > RGIG5579. The sequence continues at coordinate 16,993 of JAZNRO010000102.1, forward strand.
CTTTTCAAATTTATCCAAAGGCAGGTAAATTTCGCGGAAAAAGTCGGTATCAGGGATCTGCTCCGGCGCAGCAAAGCGGGCAGACCGGTGGAAAACAGGCTTTTCCTTTTTGGGAAAAGGAGGCATTTTGAAGGCTGCTGCTTTTCTTTCTATCTTGATGGCGTCGGCTTTTCTGCCGGAATCGGTAAAACGAACCTTTGTTTCCTTTGTTTTCTGCTTGTCGTCGCTGGTGCGGGTGCCAAGCATAGCCACGGTCTTTTTACCGGTAAAATATCCGTCGGTAAATCCGGTGCGGGAGAATATGCGGGAGAGAGAGGAAAGCTCTTTTTCCGTAATATTTCTTCCTTCATCCAGAAGGGTGCGCCAGGTTCTTGCTACGGTATACACGTATTCCGGACTTTTCATTCTTCCTTCGATCTTGAGAGAGGAAACGGGAAGCGAAAGAATTTCGTTTACGTGTCCTCCAAGGCAAAGATCTTTAAAGCTTAAAAGATAATTTCCTTTATTGTAGGGAAGACGGCAGGGCTGGGCGCACTGGCCACGGTTTCCGCTTCGGTCTCCGATCATACTGCTCATCAGACACTGTCCGGAGGCACTGGCGCAAATGGCACCGTGAACGAAAATTTCCGTTTCAATGGGGGAGTTTTTACACAGATGAGAGAGATTTTCCCGGTCCATTTCTCTTGCTAAAACCATACGGGAAAAGCCCATTCCCTTCAGAAACTCGGCGGCGCCCAGGCTGTGACCGGACATTTGGGTACTGGCGTGGATCTCAAAATCCGGGAAAAGCTGATGCACAAGGCTTGAGAAACCGAGATCCGCTAAAATCAGTGCATCACAGCCGCTTTCGTAAAGGAAGGAAACGAATTCCAGTGCGCTTTCCAGATTCCGTTCGGTGAGCAAGGTGTTTAAGGTAACGTATGCCCGAACGCCTTTCTCGTGCAGACGCAAAATGGCACCGCGGATCTGCTGCCGGTCCATATTTTTGGCGTTCATACGGGCATTAAATTCTTTCCCGCCGAAATACACGGCGTCTGCTCCGCCTAAAATTGCGGCGCCCAGAGAATCAAACCCGCCGGCAGGACATAAAAGCTCCGGTTTTTGCATTTTCTCCCTCCTTTCGAGTTTTCTTTTCTCATTTTATCATAAATACCAAAAAAAGAAAAGAATTTTATGAAAATATCAAAGAATTGACAAAGTATTTAAAAATATAATGCGAGTTATAACAAAATCGTATAGGTAAACCTTGTTCTATCCTTGACTTTTTTTCTCCAAAGTTTTACAATGTAGCCGAACAAAAAGCGTATTTTATAATATTATAAATATGTAGAAAATAAGGAGTTTTTCATGCAGCAAGTAATGAATTTTTTTACTGATAACGTTACCTTCGGTATGGGTCAGATCGCACTGATTCTGATGGTAATCATTGGCGTTACCTCTTTGGGTTACGGTCTTGGCCGAATCACCATTAAGGGTGTTTCTCTTGGTACCGCAGGCGTTTTTATCGTAGCCCTTCTGTTCGGTGCTCTCTTCCCGGATCTTTTGTCTTCTACCTTTGCACAGAAGATGAACATAGACGCCGCTTCTGCACAGAAGTTTGTAGACAGTGCTTTGAGCCTTGTGGAGTCTATGGGTCTGATCCTCTTTGTTACCGCAGTAGGCTTTATCGCAGGTCCCAATTTCTTTGCAAACTTTAAAAAGAATTTTAAGTCCTATATTCTTCTGGGTGTTGTGATCATCATTGCCGGCGGACTTGCTGCTGTTGGATGTATTTATCTTGGCAGATTCATTGAAGGCGGAAATGCTGACTTTGATCCCCAGGCACTGACCGCAATGGTTGTAGGCCTTCTTTCCGGTTCTCTTACCTCTACTCCCGCTTTTTCTGCGGCAAAAGAAACCGTTGCAGAAGAATACGTTAGTCTGATTTCCGTAGGCCACGGCATCGCATATCTTTTCGGCGTAATCGGTGTTGTTCTCTTTGTTCAGCTGATCCCCAAAATGGTGAAAGCCAATATGGATCAGGAAAGAGCAAGACTGACTACCTCCGGTTCTGTTTCCGGTAAAATCGACCGCAGAAAATATCTGGAGCTGGATGAATTCGGTATTGCCGCATTTGGTTTTGCCGCTATCGTCGGCGTGCTTCTGGGCGGCGTGAAACTGTTCAAATTCTTTACCCTGGGTACCACCGGCGGTACGCTCATCGTATCTCTTATCGTAGGCTATCTTGCCCACATTGGACCGGTAAGCGTTCAGCCCAAGGAATCTACTTTAAAGATCTTCCGCGAATTCGGCCTTACTCTGTTCCTGGTAGGAGCAGGTATTCCCGGCGGTATCGAGTTTGTAGCGGAATTTAAGGTAATGTACTTTGTATACGGCGTCATTATGACCATGGTTCCCTTGATTGTCGGCTTCCTTTTTGCAAAGTACGTATTGAAGCTTTCTCTTCTTAATAACCTGGGATCCATCACCGGCGGTATGACTTCCACCCCTGCTCTGGGAACGCTCATTCACGTAGCAGGAACGGAAGACGTTGCTTCCGCTTATGCGGCTACCTATCCCATCGCTCTGATTGCGGTAGTCATTGTTTCTCAGGTGCTGATCATTTTCTTTTAAGTTTTAAAATAAGTTTTTTAGACAAATTTATGGAGGTTTTTGCTCTTGCAGAAGCCTCCTTTTTTTGTTATACTGGAAAAAAGTAACAACAAGGAGAAAAAGGATGAAAGAACTCTTTTCTATCGTAGAAAAATTTAATATCGCAGGAGAAATTGAATCTTGCGAAAAATACGGCAACGGCCATATCAACGATACCTATCTGGTTGTTTGCAAGCCCTATCATCGTTACATTCTGCAGAGAATCAATACTTCCATTTTCTGCGACGTAGAAAACCTGATGAAAAATATTTACCTGGTTACTTCCTTCCTTGGTAAAGAGGCAGAAGATCCCCGCACCGTTATGAGTCTTATTACCACCAAAGAAGGCAAGCATTTCTACCAGGATGAGACCGGCGCTTACAGAATTTACGACTTTGTAGAAGATTCTATCTGCCTGGAGCGTCCCGAAAGCGAAGAAGACTTTTATCAGTGCGCTTACGCTTTCGGCTCCTTCCAGAAGCTTCTGTCTAAATTCCCCGCAGAACAGCTTTCCGAAACCATCCCGAACTTCCACAACACCCCCAAGCGCTATCAGGATTTCTGCCGCGCAGTAGAAGAGGACGTTTGCGGAAGAAGAAAGGAAGTAGAGGAAGAAATCCAGTTTATCCACGACAGAGTGGAGTTTTACTCCGTTCTTCTGGATGCAGAGAAGAGAGGGGAACTGCCCCTGCGCGTTTCTCACAACGATACCAAGTGCAACAACGTACTTCTGGATGCGGCTACCCGCACCGGTCTTTGCGTTATCGACCTTGATACCGTAATGCCCGGCTACAGCGTAACCGACTTCGGTGATTCTATCCGTTTCGGTGCTTCCACCGGCGCAGAAGACGAAAAGGATCTTTCCAAGGTAAACTTCCATATGGGTCTTTACACCGCTTACGTAAAAGGCTTCCTCGAAGGATGCGGCGGCTCTCTTCCCAAGAGCGAAATGATGCTCCTTCCCGAAGGCGCAAAAATGATGACCGTGGAATGCGGTATGAGATTCCTTACCGATTACCTCCAGGGCGATACCTACTTTAAGACCGCATATCCTGAACACAACCTGGTGCGCTTCCGCACCCAGAGAAAACTGGTTCAGGGAATGGAAGAGAACTGGGACGAAATGAAGAAAGTCGTTTCCGACCTGATCGGCGAATAATGCAGAATAAAAAGAAGGCCAATTCGGCCTTCTTTTTTTGTTTTCCAAAGAAGAATTTTTGGTAAGAAAAAAACCGAAAAAAAGCGGAAAATCAAGGGTTTTTTCGAATTTTCGTCCCTTCTTATGTAAAGTGCATAAAAAAAGACAAAAAAATTCATATTTTTTGCACACTACGACAAAGAAAAGAAAATATTGAAATTATTTTATGAATGGTTTATAATGTAATTGTTAACAAATTTCAAAGCCTTGGCAAAAGTCGGGGCAAAGGAGGATGATTTACATGGCAAGTTTGGATATGAAAAAGATCCGAAATCTGGTATTGATGGGACATTCCGGTTCCGGTAAGACCTCTCTGGCAGAGGCGATGCTGTATCTGGCCGGCGGTTCTGACCGTTTGGGTAAAGTACCGGATGGCAATACTGTTTTTGATTTTGATCCCGAGGCGATCCGCAGAGGCATTTCCGTTGCTTCTTCCCAGGCGCCTCTTTCCTGGAAGGATATAAAAATTAACGTACTGGATACTCCCGGCTATCCCGGTTTTACCGGCGAAGTTTCCCAGGCAGTGCGCGTTTCCGACAGCGCTCTGATCGTAGTAGACGCCAAGGCCGGTATCGAAGTAGGTACAGAGCTCGCTTGGGATAAGGCCACCGAAGCCGGTCTGCCCAAAGCTATTTTTATCAATAAATTTGACGATAACGAAGCCCGTTTCGCAAAGATCTTAAATGCGCTGAACGATACCTTCGGCAGAAGCATTTGTCCTATTACCATTCCTATGGTACGCGACGGGGAAGTAAAAGGCGCCATTGATCTTGTTATGATGGAAGCCCATAGCTTTGATGATAACGGTACCCACCACGTGCTTCCCATTCCCGAAGAAAATATGGAAGCCGTGGAAGAATTCCGCGAAATGCTTCTGGAAGCCGTTGCCGGTACCGATGAAAACCTGATGAATAAATATTTCGGCGGAGAAGAGATCACCCATATGGAGATCTACAACGCTATTCACGAAGGTATTATCCACGGTGATATCGTTCCTTGCTTCTCCGGTTGCGCCACGAAACTTTGGGGCGTATGGACTCTGATGAACTTTATCTCCCAGTCCTTCCCCCGTCACAGTGCAAAAGGCGCAGAAAAAGATACGAAGGGCGCTGACGTTGAGATCCAGCCGGAAGGTGCTCCTGCACTCTTTATCTATAAGACCATTGCCGATCCCTTCGTTGGTAAGATGAGCTTCTTTAAGGTAATGAACGGTACGGTAAAGGGCGATCTGACCCTGAAGAACGGCCGTACCGGTGATACGGAAAAATTGGGTAAGATCTATACCGTAAAAGGCAAGACCCAGACCGAGGTTTCCGAACTTTGCTGCGGTGATATCGGTATGGTATCTAAGCTTTCTTCCGCTACTACCGGCGATACCTTAAGCTGGAACGGCGACGTATCTTACGCGCCCGCCGATTATCCCTTGCCCTTCTACGTAAAATCCCTTTCTCCCAAGTCTAAGGGCGATGAAGATAAGATCTCTTCCGCTGTTACCAAACTCTTGGAAGAAGATATGACCATCAAATATGAAGTAAACCGCGAAACCGGTCAGATGCTTCTTTCCGGTCTGGGCGGAACCCATCTTGATATCACCCTGGCGAAGATGAAGGCCAGATACGGCGTGGAAGTGATCCTGGGTGAAAAGAAGATCGCTTACCGTGAAACCATCCGCAAGTCCTGTAAGGTAGAAGGCAAGCATAAGAAACAGTCCGGCGGACACGGCCAGTACGGTCACGTTAAGATCGAATTCTCTCCCGGAGAAGGCGAAGGCCTGACCTTTACCGAATCTATCTTCGGTGGCTCCGTTCCGAAGAACTTCCATCCCGCAGTAGAAAAAGGCCTGCAGGAATGTATGTCCAAGGGCGTACTTGCCGGCTACCCCGTAGTAGGCATCGCCGCCAACCTTTACGACGGCTCTTACCACGACGTAGACTCCTCGGAAATGGCATTTAAGACTGCCGCCGCTATCGCTTTCCGCGAAGGACTTCCCCAGTGTGCTCCCGTGATCTTAGAGCCGGTCGGAAAACTGGACGTCTTCCTTCCCGACGGTATGATGGGTGACGTGATCGGTGATCTGAACCGCCGCAGAGGCAGAATCATGGGTATGGAGCAGGATGAAAATCGCAGAGGCTGGAGCATCGTTTCCGCCGAAGTGCCCGAAGCGGAAATGCAGGACTACGTTCACGCTCTTCGCGCCATTTCCCAGGGTAGAAGCAGCTTCACCTACTACTTCGATCATTACGAAGAAGTACCCGCAAACGTTGCGGAAAAGATCCTGGCTGAAGCAAAGGCTGAATAAAAACGCGAAAAAGAGTGCAGGAAACTGCACTCTTTTTTTCACGCCGGACCCTATAAGAAGGTGAGAGGGGAGTCCTTTGTTTTAAAAGTGGGTCTTACGGGCCGGACGGTATCGGAATAAACTTTTGGCGCACCTTAAAAAAAGGTTGCACCCAGTTATATTTTATGATATAATTTTCTAGGTGTCACCCGTTGACAATTTTTGAAAAAGAGAAAATAGGAGTTTTACAAATGATTAAGCTTGCCCCCTCTCTCCTGGCGGCAGATTTTACCTGTCTTGGAGAAGAAATTAAAAAAGTGTATGATAACGGTGCAGAGTATCTTCACCTGGACGTAATGGACGGTATGTTCGTTCCCAATATTTCCCTGGGACCGAATATGATCTCCTCTCTCCGTAAGGTGTGTGATATCGTGTTTGACGTGCACCTGATGATCGAAGATCCCATCCGTTATATTGACGATTTTGCAAAAGCAGGGGCAGATATTATCACCTTCCATTACGAAGCCTGCGATAACCATAGAGAAGTGATCGAAAAGATCCATTCTTACGGCATCCGTGCCGGTATGTCTGTAAAGCCTCATACCGATGCCGCCCTGTTAAAGCCTTTCCTTAATGAATTGGACCTGGTTCTGGTTATGACCGTTCAGCCCGGTTTTGGCGGACAGAAATTTATGATGGAAGCCATGCCTAATCTTGAAACCTTGAATGCCGCCATCAAAGAGACCGGCAGAGAGATCGACCTTGAGGTGGACGGCGGAATCAACCTGGAAACCGCGGCCATCGTAAAGGAAAGAGGGGCAAACGTACTGGTTGCCGGTTCTGCTGTGTTCGGCGCGAAAGACGTAGCCGCAACCGTGCGGGAATTTTTGAAATAAGCATTTTACGGAAAAAAGAAAAGTCCCCCGGGCTTTTCTTTTTCCTTTTTGGAGAGAAAAATGGTATACGAAAGAATTGACGGAAAAACGCCTTTGGGCGGAGACTGGCGGGAATATTATTATTTTACCGATGAAATGTTTCCCTGCGAAAAAGAGGTGGCAACCCGTATGATCATTAGGGAATGCAAAGAGGGCGGTGCCCTTATTAACGAAGAAATTTTGGTATTGAAAAAGTAATATGAAACAAACCTTATCTTGTCCAAAGAAACTCATTTTTGTTTTAGCGGTACTCCTTCTGCTGTTTGTTCTTGCCCTTGCCCTTTTTTTCTATTTTGGAGGAAACGGCGCCTACGGCGGAGCATACCGAAAAAATGATTTTGGGTTTTCTTTGTATGATCGGGAGAAAACTTGTTACCTTTCTCCGGAAGGCACAAAAGAAATTCCAAAGGATAAAGCGTTATATCTTGAAAACAAAGAAAAGGAATCCCTTTCCTTTACCTTTTACCAAAAGGGAGAAGAAAAGGGCAGTATCACCCTTCCCGGAAAAACTGCGAAAAAACTGAATTTCCCTCTGTTGGAAGGAGATGTATCCCTTCTTGTTCGCAGGGGAGAAAAGGAAGTGGCCTATCTTTCCGACAGAGCCTCTTTCCTGGCGCTTTCCCGTAAAATGGAAAAAGGGGGAGATCTGACCTTTTTCAGTTCTGTTTCTCTGGGAAAGGTGACCTTGTCTGCGCCTTTTCGCCTGTTCGGGGATTTTACCTTTGATGAATTAAGCCTTGAAACGAAAAGAGAAGGAAAGATCGTTTTTTCTCCCGAAAGAGAATTTAGCGCCACCTTTTTTATTTCTGCGCCTCATTGCAGTCTAAATTTTGAAAATATTAAATCTTCTTATGAAAAAGAAGCCTTTTCTTTCTGTTTCCAGACAAAGAGCGTAAACGGAAAGAAACTAGCAAAAAACCATTTTCCTGTTTCCTCTTTTGAAGACCTTGAAAGACTTTCCGATAAAAGTCTTTTGCCCCGCCTTACCGACGGAGCGAAGGTTCATTTCGTAAAAGGATTTTCTTTGAAGGAAAGCCTTTTCTTTGAAAATCCCGTAAGCCTTCATTTTGAAAAGGAAGTGGAGTTCGGCGAAAATACCTTGTCTTTTGCCACTGCAAAGCACGGTGCTTTCCATGTAAAAACTGCGCCGGGCGTAAAACTTTATAGCCCTGACCTTATCTTTTCCGCGCCCCTTTGTACCCTTACCTGGGAAGGGGATGCGGTGCCTTCTCTTTCTATCATTGAAAAGCAGAATAATCTTTCATCCTATAACGGGAAGGCGCTTTCCCTTGGAGGAGAGGGAAAGGCAGTTCCTACGCTTCTTCTTTCCGCAGAAAAGAATCCTTTATTGGAAAAAGACGTTTTGTTCTCCCTTTCCGGAAATACTCTGGTGGGAATTTTCCCTTACTCCGTATCCCGGGAAGATCTAAAGAATATGGTCTTTGACCTTTCCTGTGAAAAGGGCTCTGCCTATCTGGAAGGGGATCTTTCCGATGGCGTTATCACAGCTTTGGACCATGAGGGAAAAGAAAAGCGCTTCGGTATTGAAATAGGCCGAGAAAAAAAGAAGATTCCCGTGGTGATGATCGAAACCGATGAGGGGAAGGAAATTGAATCCAAGACCCAGTACGTTACCGCCAGTTTCAAAATGGATGGGGTAGCGGGCATCCCTTCTCAAAAGGAAACGGGGATCCGAATTCGCGGCCGGGGAAATTCCACTTGGAAGTGGGATAAAAAGCCTTATAAGATCCATTTTGATACCCCCACCTCTCTTCTGGGCTTGCCGGAAGCGGAGGAATGGGCCCTCTTTGCAAATTATGCGGATAAATCCCTGATGCGCAACCGTCTTGCCCAGGAAATGGCAGGGGTCTTATCCTTTGATTATTGTCCCAGCCAGGTTTACGTAGACTTGTTCGTAAATGGAGAATACCTAGGGGTCTATACCCTGGGTGAACACCTGGAAGCGGGCGAGGGCAGAGTGGAGGTCACCTATAACCCGAAAAAGACGGACTGCGGCTTCTTTTTGGAGGCCGGCGGCGTTACCAGCGGGGTAGACGTAAAGGGCCTGAATTACTTCCACGCAGATCTTGTAAAATTCGTTCTCATCAAATCTCCCGATTATTTGACTCTTACCTCGGAGCAGTTTAATTTTATAAAGAATTATATGCTCCGGGCAAACGATGCGGTGAAAAAGGGAGAGGGCTACGAAGAGTATCTGGATATGGATACTTTGGTAGACTGGATGATCATGACCGAGCTTTCTTGCAATACGGACTGCTCCTGGCGCAGAAGCACCTACTTTACCAAAAACCCGGGCGAAAAACTGAAAATGGGCCCCGTTTGGGACTTTGACCTGGCCTTTGGCAACTTCAGTAAGGATAACGACGGCTACAATACCTTCGTCAGCACCGAGCCGGAGGACGATTACGTGGGCGAGACCTGGTCTACCCATCTTTTGGAAGATCCCGAATTTCGCGCTCTTTTCAAAGCCCGCTGGCAGGAGAAAAGCAGAGAACTTTTAAAAGTGGCCTTTGATATGATCGAAGAGGATTATGAAGTTCTTTTTCCTTCTGCTGAGGAAAACTTTTCAAAATGGCAGATCCTAGGCAAAAAAGTAGCCTTTGAGCGCCACGATACCACCCTTTATACCACCTATGAATCCCAGATAAGGTATCTGAAGAATTTTCTCATGGAGCGAGCCGCCTGGCTGGATGCCAAGGTGGAAAATTGGTAAAAAGAAAAACGGAAAGCTTTAAGCTTTCCGTTTTTTATTTGTTGAAGGGACATTCGCTGCAGCGGGGGTTTTGGGCCCGGCAATATTCTCTTCCCAGCATAATAATGCGGTGGCAGAAATCGGACTGCTCTTCTTTGGGAACGATCTTTTCCAGATCTCTTGTTACGATAGAAGGATTTTCACTTTTGGTAAGTGAAAAGCGACCCGCAATGCGGATGCAGTGGGTGTCGGCTACGATGTGAGGATCCCCGAATACGTCCCCCAGCATCAGATTTGCGATCTTTTCTCCCACTCCCGGCAGGGAAAGAAGCGTTTCTTTGTCTTTCGGTACGATACCGCCAAATTCTTCTACCAGGATCTTACTCATTTTCCGGATCTGGTCGGCCTTGGTGCGATATAGACCGCAGGGCCGTACCGCTTCTTCCAGTTCTTTGATGTCCGCTTCGGCAAAAGCTTTGGCATCGGGATATTTTTTAAAAAGATCTCCGGATACTTCGTTTACCCGTTTATCGGTGCACTGGGCGGAAAGTCTTGCCATTACAAGAAGATAAAAAGGGTCTCCCTGAAACTCCAGTGCGCACACCGCATCGGGATATTTTTCTTTTAAAACAGAATGGATAAAAAGAGCCCGCTCTTTTTTTGCCCTTGGAAATTTCTTTCCCGCAGGGCAGGGTTGATACTTCATGGAAATTCTCCTTTTTTCAAGTAATTTCATTATAATTTGCGAAAAAGGGAAAGTCAAGAAGGGGAAGAAACTTGCTTTTTTTTCCATAAGTCTTGATATTTGTGCCAATATAGAGTAAAATATATGTGTATTGATTTCGAGGAGGACTTTTATGAATCAGGTCATTGCACTGGTAGGAATGTGCGGCAGCGGTAAAAGCGTTTGCTGTGAAGAGTTTCGCAGATGCGGCTGGGAATACGTTTATTTCGGCGGCGTCACCATGAAGGAACTGGAAAAAAGAGGTCTTGAGAAAAACGAAACCAATGAACGCAGTGTCCGGGAAGAATTAAGACGTACATACGGCCCTGCGGCTTTTGCTATTTTACTTTTGGATGAGATCCGGGAAAAACTTTTAAAGGGCAACGTTTGCCTGGACGGTCTTTATTCCTGGTCGGAACTGAAGGTACTACGGGAAGCGCTGGGAGAAAGACTTACGGTGCTTGCCATCGTAACGGAAAGAAAGAAGCGCTACGACCGTATTTCTAAAAGAGTGATCCGTCCTCTCACCCCTGCCCAGGCGGAAAGCCGTGATATGGCAGAGATCGAGAATATGGAAAAAGGCGGCCCCATTGCCATGGCCGATCTCTTCCTTTTCAACGACGGAGATCTGGAGGACCTGTGCCGGGGAACCCGCAATATCATCTCCCGTGCGGAAAAGGGACAGATCTAGTTTTCATTTGACAAATAAAAAGTTATCGGCTATAATCCCCTTTGTTTTTTTATTACAGATTTTAAGGATGGAAAGAATTTGAAAAAATTAAAACAAGACGTGGCATACGATCTGCGCAGTATGATTTCTCATACCGCTCATCGTCTGCCGGAAAAAGATTATCTGGTATATAAACGCGGTGGTGGACTTGAGTCTTTAGACTATCAGGGCTTGGAAGAAAGAGTGCGCGCCCTGGGTGAAGCCTTCCTGGATCTGGGTCTTGCCGGCGAGAGCATCGCAGTGATCGGCGAAACCAGCCCCGAATGGATCATCACCTATCTTGCTACCATCATCATCGGCTCTGTGATCGTTCCGCTGGATAAGGAGCTTTCTCACGATGCCATTTCCGGCTTTGTAAAGAGAGCCGGCTGCAGGGCCTTTGTTTACTCTCATAAGTTTTCTTCCATGGTGGAAGAAAATAAAGAGGCCTTTGACGGGGTAGACTATAAGATCTGCTTCTCCCCCGAAGAGAAGGAAGCGCCTTCCTCCCGTCCCGAAAAAGGAAATAGCGATTTCCTGCAGTTTTTAAATTACGGCCGCAGCCTTGTGGAAGTTGGCTCTGACCGCTATGACAGTGTTCCCGTAGATTTAGAGAAGGTTTGCGCCATTCTCTTTACCTCCGGTACCACCGGTACTTCCAAGGGCGTTATGCTTTGTCAGAAGAATATCATTCACGCTGTCAATGCTTCTTATCACTGCACCGGCTTTGAAGAAAATGATACCATCGTATCCGTTCTTCCCATCCATCACACCTATGAAATGACCTGCGGTATTTTGACCCCTCTTTTCATCGGTGCTACCGTTTGTATCAACGACTCCTTAAAATATATCGTTCGTAATTTCCAGCTCTTCCGTCCTACGGGTCTGGTACTGGTACCCCTCTTTGTAACCACCGTTTACAAGAAGATTTGGGAAACTGCCAGAAAGAGCAAGAGGGATAAGCTCCTTCGCGGAAGCATTACCGTATCGGAAGCCTTGAGAAAGGTAAAGATCGACCCCCGCTCTCTTCTGTTCAAGAGTGTGCAGGACGTATTCGGCGGAAGACTGAAGAGAATCATCTGCGGCGGCGCTCCCATGCCGGCGGAACTGGTGAAAGAGTTTGATGCTTTCGGTATCAAGCTTTGCCAGGGCTACGGTATTACCGAGTGCGCACCCCTTATCAGCGTTTGTCCCGAGGACGATAACCGTCCCGGCTCCGTTGGTCCTGCTATCCCTGGCGTTCAGGTAAAGATCGACGTGGAAGACGAGGAAGACGGCAAACAGATCGGTGAGATCATCGTAAAGGGTCCTAACATTATGAAGGGCTATTTTGGCGATGATGAAGCCACAAACGAAGTGCTGTCCGGCGCTTGGTTCAGAACCGGCGACTACGGCTATCTGGACGAAGACGGCTTTATCTTCATTACCGGCCGTAAAAAGAACGTAATCGTTCTCAATAACGGTAAAAACGTATTCCCCGAAGAAATCGAAGAGTATCTTTATAAGATCGATTTGGTTTCGGAGTGTGTGGTAGTTGGCAGAAAAGGGGAGGAAGATAACGTGGTCGTAACCGCGCTGATCTATCCCGATTTTGCCAAAGCCGAAGAACAGGGTCTGGGCACGGATCTGAATGAGATCGGTGCTGTGATCAAGGAAAAGATTGCAGAGCTGAACCGTACCCTTCCTTCCTTCAAGCAGATCCGCGGTATGGAAATGCGCCGTACGGAATTTGAGAAGAACACTTCTAAAAAAATCGTTCGCTATAAAATCAAATAGGAGAAAATATTATGTTTGAAAAAGTAAAGAAAATTTTGATCGAAGAAATGGAAGTAGACGCTTCCCTCATTACCCCTGAAGCAGAATTTGTAAACGATCTGAAGCTGAATTCTCTGGAGATCGCTGACTTTGTAGTTCTGTGCGAAGATACTTTCGGTGCAGAGATCGAAGAAGAAGAGATCCATACCATTCTCACCGTTCAGGACCTTTGTGATTACATCGCAAACCATGCCTGAGAAAAACGGAAAACTCCATATTGTTTTAGTTGAACCGGAGATTCCTCAGAATACCGGAAATATTGCAAGAACCTGCGCCGCTACCGGCGCAGTTTTGCATCTTATAGAGCCCCTTGGCTTTGAGATCAGCGATCGGTATTTGAAACGGGCAGGGCTTGACTATTGGCAGTATCTGGAGCTATATACATATCCGAATCTTCCCGCCTTCTTTGAAAAGAATAAGGGAAGTTACTATTTTTTCACTACCAAAGGAAAGAAAAATTACGCCCAGGTGACTTACGAAGGCGAGGTTTACCTTTTCTTCGGCAAAGAGACCCGAGGCCTTCCGGAAGATCTGATCCGGGAGAATCTTTCCCGGGCAGTGCGCCTTCCCATGCGGGAAAATATCCGCAGCCTGAATCTTTCCAATACCGTAGCCATTGCCGTATACGAAGTTCTTCGTCAGTGGGATTTTCCCGATTTTCAGACCGAAGGATTTTTACCGGAGGTGTAGGATGAAAAAAGTTTTGAAAGTGCTCTTTCCCATTCTCACCGTCCTTTTTATGCTCTTTATCTTTTCCAATTCTTTTTCCAGCGGGGAAGTGGCCGGGGCAAAAAGAGGCTTTGTGGTGAATATTCTCTCCGGTTTGATCCGCCTTTTCACCGGAGAAGAAATCGAATTTACGGAAAAAAATCTTGCCGTGGTATCAAAACTGTTCCACGTGTTTGAATTTTTCCTGTTTTCCTTGTCTTTCAGTTTTTCCGTCTTTCTTAGACGGGAAAAGACAGAAGGTGCTTTTCAGTCGGTGCTTCTCGGCGGCGTGATGACCGCCCTTGCGGATGAACAACTTCAGATGCTCTTTTCCGGCAGAGGCTCCCGCCTTTCCGACGTATTCGTTGACCTTGCGGGTATTCTCATCGGGTTTGGCATCTCTTTCGTTTTGGCAAAAATTTGGCTGAAGGGAGAGAACGATGGCAAAAATTCTTCTGATACTTGATTTTCTTTTGCCTACCGTCTTTTTCTTTTTGGGAAAAAGAATGAAAGGGGAGAAAAAGAAAAGGGTTATGAGGGAAAGTCTTGTGCTTTTCTTTGCCGCCGGGATCTTTGCACCCGTTGTTTTTACCTACTTTTCTTTGATCCTTCAGGCAGTCTTCTCTGCTTTTTTGATGTTCTTGGCTTTTGCCGGCATATCTGCAATTTCTTATAAAAAAACCGTTTAAAAAGACCCGAATAGGGTCTTTTTTCTTGTTTTTCATCTATTTTATGATATAATGAAAGGGAAAAGAGGTGATTTTTATGAAGCTTTTTCTTTCCGCTTTAACAAAATTCATTTTGGGCCTTATTCTTTGTGCCCTTTTGATCTTTCTTCCCGCGGGAACTTTATTTTATCCCGGCGGTCTTATTTTCCTCGCCCTTCTTTTCATTCCCATTTTGATTTTTGGTATGGTTTTGTTTTTCTTTGCCCCCGACCTTTTACAAAAAAGACTTGATAGCAAGGAAGAAGAGGCCGATCAGAAAAAAGTCACCGCCATCATCGGCCTTATGTTCCTGTTCGGCTTTGTGGTAGCGGGGCTGGATTTTCGCTTTTCCTGGTCCTCTGTGCCTTTATTTCTTCGTATCGCCGCGTCCGTAATTTTCCTTTTGTCCTACGGCCTTTACGTAGAGGTCATGCGGGAAAACGCTTATCTCTCCCGTAATATCAAGGTTCACGAAGGACAAAAAGTGGTTTCTACCGGTCTTTACGGCCTGGTACGTCACCCCATGTATTTTTCTACCGTCTTTCTCTTTTTAATGATCCCCTTGATCCTGGGTTCCTTCTATTCCTTTTTGCTGTTTTTGCCTTACCCCTTTCTTATCGCTTTTCGTATCCGCAATGAAGAAGAGGTGTTATCCCGCTCCCTTCCCGGATATGAAGACTATAAGAAAAAAGTAAAATATCGGCTCATTCCTTTTATTTACTAAAAAAATGTTTTTTCACTGCCTGTCATTTCGACAGGCAGTTTTTTGTTTGGAAGTCCTTTTTATGGTACACCTGATGACTTATACTAAAGGCACAAAAGGAGGAAGAAAAAATGGTTTTATTGATGCTTTTATTTTTACCCTTGGTGCTTTTGGAAGAACTTTTGAAAACGACAAAATAACGCGTAATCAAGAAAGGAGAAACAAAATGAGAACCATTACAGTAAAAGGAATCGGAAAGGCAAAGGTGCGGCCGGATTTTGTGGTGATCTCCCTGGACCTGGAATCGAAAGATAAAAATTATGAATTGGCAATGAGGGACGCGGCAGAAAAGATCGAAGAAATCAAAAAGAGCCTTCTGCCTTTGGGATTTGAAAAGGAAGATATCAAAACTACGGATTTCCGGGTGGATACCGATTACGAAAGCAAAAAAGACCATTATGGCAATTATTATCGGGAGTTTTGCGGTTATGAGGTAAGTCACCGCCTTAAGATCTCATTCGATTTTGATACCAAAAGATTAAGTAAGGTCTTGGGTGTGATCGCGGGCCTTCTTTGCCGGCCGGAATTATCCGTTCATTTTACCGTAAAGGATTCCGGCGCCGTAAACGAAACACTTTTAAGAAGCGCCACGGAAAATGCCCGGAAAAAAGCGCAGATTCTTTGTACTGCATCCGGCGTAAAGCTGGGAGAAATTAAGACCATTGATTATAACTGGGGCGAAGTATCCTTTTATTCCCGCACCCGTTATGATCTAAACGATTGCTGTATGGCGATGAGCGCCCAGGACGGCGCGCCAAATATGGAGATCGAGCCGGATGATATTGACGCATCTGATACCGCAACCTTTGTTTGGGAAATCGTTTAAATGAAAGTCCCGGTGTATTTACACCGGGACAAATTTTATGCTATAATAAGAAAAAAAGGAGAAAGAGGGAACTTTATGAAAAAGATCAGAATTACCGTTATGCGAAAGGTTTGTCATCAGGACCTCATTGATCGGTATGAAAAGCCTATTTCTCACGCTTGTAAAACGGAGGTGGGGCAGGTCTTTTATTCCGAAGACGCCCTGATCCCCAAAGGCTTTTGCGAAAGCGCCTGGCAAAATCTTTATCCTTTTGTTTTAGCCCTGGCCTCGGGCGGAAAAGATATATTTGATGGCTGGATGAAGGATGAATACTCTGCTATGATCTCCTGCAATGACGGTTTTCGTCCGGTCAGTTTCCTTTTGGAAGTGTGTGAAGAAGGAGATATCTGGACAAAATCATGAAGAAAAGAAAAGGACTTTTAATGATGCTTGCAATTTCGCTTTGTTTTTTCGGCGTTACTGCTTGTAAAGGAGAAGAAAATATGCCTAAAACCTATGAACAGATCACCCCAAAGCAGGCAAAAGAGATCATGGAAAAAGAAAAGGACTATATCATCCTTGACGTTCGCACTGCAGAAGAGTTTCAGGAGGGCCATATTCCCGGCGCGGTGAATTTGGATCACGAGGAAACGAAAGCTCGGGCAGGGGAGATCTTGCCGGAAAAGGGTCAGTTGATTTTAGTCTATTGCCGTAGCGGCAGAAGAAGCAAAATCGCCGCGGAAACTCTTTTGGAGTTGGGTTATACCAACGTAAAGGAATTCGGCGGGATCTTGGATTGGCCTTACGAAATCGTGAAGGAATGAGGAGATTATGGGACTATTTGATTTCTTGAAGAAGTTACCTACGGTTAATGAGTTGACTGGCGGTTTTGGAGAAGTTTTGGCCAAATTTTATGCTACCACTTTGCCCGGTGCTCTCGTTTTGCGCGATGTTTTGATTGATGGTGCAGAGGGATTCACTTCACAAATTGATCTTTTGATTATCGGTTGCCGTGGTATTTACGTGATAGAAATGAAAACCTTTTCCAACGCAAAAATTTATGGCGATATAAAAAAGTCAAAATGGCGCTATTATACTCATGGTAAAAAATATGAAATCTATAGTCCTGTAAAGCAAAATGAAAAACATATCCAGTATTTAAAAGAGTTTTTAAAACCATTTGGGGAAATTCCTTGTTTTTCGATTGTTACGATGATTTGTGATAATTTCAAAATTAGCGGAGAGCCGGAGGCAGATACTGTTATATGTAATTCCTTGCCTTCGATGGAAAAGGCGATTTATCAAATTGCGGAAGGAAACCCGGAATTATTTGACGAGGAAAAAAAGAAAGAAATTTACGAGTATATCAAAGAGCATCAACATATAGGTAGGGATGCCAGAATTGCACATAAAAAGAATGTAATCTCTTATAAGAATTCTCTGGAAGAAATGAAAAGAGAGAAAAAATGTCCGCATTGCAAATCAAATCTGGTATTGCGCAGAGGGAAGAACGGAACATTTTATGGTTGCAGTGGTTTTCCTAAATGTAGGTATACAGAAAAATGCGAGGAAAAACTATGATTATCATTATCACCGGTGCGTCGCACACAGGGAAAACGGCCTTGGCGCAAAAGATCCTGGAGAAATATCACTACCCGTATCTTTCCATTGACCATTTGAAGATGGGGCTTGTTCGCAGTAAATATACGGATCTTACCCCTTACTCTGAAGACGCAGAATTAACTTCGTATCTTTGGCCCATTGTGCGGGAAATGATCAAAACTGCTATGGAAAAC
>JAZNRO010000103.1:0-3211 GCA_045590715.1 Eubacteriales bacterium
CAATTGTTATCATCTGCCCGTAAACGGGTCGTGATAAAAGCCTTCCTCCGAGAGGAAGGTGGCACACCGCTGTACCAATATACAACTTCATTTTTTCTTTGGCGGTGTGACGGAAGGAGCCTGCGCAACGTAACAGTTTGCACTAATTCAAATATTACGCACTCTCCTTCAGTCAGCTTCGCTGACAGCTCCCTCCGCAGGGAGCCTTTATCACAATCATTCTGCGCTATCTCTTCGTTTGCTTTCTATTCATCGGCATAGCCTTTACTGAACCACGCGACTATCGCGTGGTTTTTTTTATACAATGAAAGCAGGTAGAAAATCTACCTGCTTTTTTTATTTACTTTTTGTTTTTTTCTTGATATAATGAAAAAAGAGCGTTTTATTCCATTGAAATTTGAAAAAGATGGGTATTTTTATGAAAAAATTTCTTTTCTCCCTATTCGCCTTGGCTTTTGCGTTTTTGGCAGTTTCTTTTCTGCTGCCCGGCGAAACCGTTTTGGCAGAAGGCTCCGACAGCGCCCTTTTAGGCGCATCTCTTTATATGGACGATCAGGTGGACCTTGTCTTCTGCTTTGATCCGGATATGATCGAAAGCAAAAAGGCAGAAGGCACCGCCTTTTTCTTTACCTGTTCTTTCGACAATAAAACCTATACGGAAAAAGACCTTGTAGCCCAGAAGGATGCCATCAGCGGAAAGGTTTACAAGACCATTACCGTAGGCCCTTTTAAGGCGACGGAGAGAAACACCCAGTTAACCGTAAGCGGCAGTATGAACTACCCTACCGTCTTTTCTCTTACAAAGCTTGCGAAAAACGGTATTAAGGTCTATTCCGCCCTTCCCGAAACGGAAGAGAACGAAAGAATCCTTACCCTTTTAAAGGCCTTCGTAAACTACTCCGTGGCCGTAGATAACAAGGTGCAAGGGAAAAAAGATCCTCTCCCTTACCTGCTTTCCTACTCCACCCCCGATTTTACCGCTGACGGCGGGGAAAATACCCCTTTGGCACCGGAAAAGATCTCCCAGGGCCGTTACCTTACCCTATCTGAAGACGTTTGCATCCGCTATGAAGGGCTTCTTTCGGAAGGGGACGATATCAGCACCTGGAAGATAAATCTCAATAGTATCGACGTAACGGATTTTGCCCATCTTACCGCAAAAGACGGGAAATTTTCCTTCACCGTGCCGGTTCACGCCGACCAGGGGGAAGAGAAGCTGCGCATTATCGTGCGGGATGGCAGTGACAAGGTCATCTGCGATATCATTGACAGAGCCGACGCGTTGGCTGTAAAACTGGGCGAGATCGCCGGCTACGAAGAGCTTTCCGCCGCTCTTGCTACCTATCTCCAGGCGGTAAGCAGTTATCACAATAACCCGGTTCTGGAAGAAAGAACCTTTGAAGAAGGAAAATTCTACGCTGGCTTTGGCAAGGCGGATATTACCCCTTACTGCGAAAAGACCGCTCTGAATACAGCAAACGTATATTCCAATGAATTTTTGGACCCCATTTACGCTTCTTGCGTAGCACTGCGGGATGAAAAGGGAACCGTTTCCCTTCTTTATTCCATCGACGTCAGAAATATCCAGTCCGGCCGGACCGAAGTATACGAAAAGATCAAAAAATCCGTATCCGAAGCCACGGGCGTACCGGGCGAAAATATTTTCTTTAACGCTACCCATAACCACTCGGCCCCCAGCGTTTCCTCTACGGACGCTACCGTTACCGCTTGGTACAACAATTATTTTTATCCCAGAATCCCTCTGGCCGCCAAAAGAGCCCTGCAGGATCTGGCTGTGGTAGAGGGCGCTTATACCGGCACGACTGTCACCGGACAAGGCACAAACTACATCCGCCGATACGTGTACGACGATACGGGCCTTGTAATTGCCTATGAGGACGAAAGAGACAGAGAGCTGAGAACCATTCGTTTTGATAGAGAAGGCGCAAAGGATATTCTTCTTGTAAACTGGCAGGCCCACGCGGCTCACGGCGCGGCAGTGGCAAACAAAGGCAGTGCCGATTTTGTAGGCGCTCTTCGCAGCAAGGTGGAAAAGGACCTTGGCGTACACTTCCTTTATATCAACGGCGCTTCGGGCGATTTGAATATGTACAAATATTATAGTCTGGATAAAAACGAAAGTGCCTTTACTTACAAGGGATACAATCACAAGGGCGAATGGGTAACCCTCTACGACTATACCGCCGTAGGAAAAAGCGTTGCCGATAGCGTTTCAAGCCTTGCTTTCTCCTCTTCGGAAAAGGAAGTGGCACTGGGCGATATTAAGATCCATGCTTTTGATAGCGAGCCCCTAAAATTCCAGTACAGAAAGCACCTTTCCGACGGAGAGTACTGCGCGGATCAGAAATGCAAAGAATGTGAAGGCAAATATTTTGCCCTCACCTATAGCGCTTCATTAAGTCCCAAGGGCGCTACCGGCTACGATCAAAAAGGAGAATATACAGACAAAAATACCGGCATCGTTTACCAGTATTATATGGATCAAAACGGAAATCTGATCCATTCCGATGCAGAGGTAGTGGAAAACGGTGTCACCTACCGCCGGTACAAAGGCTTTGCCAGCAAAAAGAGGTTTGACGGCTGTGTCAATCAAGTAAGCACCTACAGCTTCAAATACCAGAAAGAGCGCCTGAATCTGTCTACCCTGGCCATTGGGGACAAGATCGGCTTTGCCTTCTGTTCTTACGAAATGTTTAACCAGAGCGGGGTCAGACTCCGCACAAACGTAAAAGAAATTTTAGGAAGCGACGTTACCGTCTTTACCGCAGGCTATACCAACGGCTACGACAGTTATATGGCAACGGAAAAAGCCTTTGACAAGTCCGAATACGGCTGGATGCAAAAGGACGACGGGGCAGGCGAGGTTGCCTCTACCAAATACGTAAAAGGCACCGCCGAGTACCTTGCCGATACCCTGGCGGAAAGTTTAATTGATTTAGTAAAATAAAAGAAAAGGATTTCGCAAAATGCGAAAGCCTTTTTCTGCACCGATACGTTTCAATTTTTCTTTTGTTAATTTCTTCTTTGCGGGCCGTCGGGGGCGTATGCACAAGCAAACATCGTTTTTTGTAGGGGCAAACTGTGTTCACCCGCCAAGGTTTGGACAGATTTCACGGGCGAACACAGTGCGCCCCTACGGTAGCACAGGCAAAGTTTTTCTTTGCGGAAAGGGAAAAAAGTGATGTTATCA
>JAZNRO010000104.1:0-3121 GCA_045590715.1 Eubacteriales bacterium
GGGCTGCAAACGAAGTAGGCAAAGCAACGATGCACTATCCTTCTTCGCTTACTTGCTCGACGGTAGGCGGCTTCCTCGCTCACAGAGGTATCGGCGTTTGCTCAACGAAGTACGGCAAGATCGACGACATGGTGCTTCAAATGGAAGTTGTACTTCCCAACGGTGATATCATCAATACAGCATCAGCTCCCAAGCACGCTGCAGGTCCCGACCTCAACCAGATCTTCATCGGTTCAGAGGGTACTCTCGGCGTAATCACAAAGGCTCAGATCCGTATCTACGATCAGCCCGAAGAAAGACGCTTCCGCGCCTTCCTGTTCCAGGATATGAGCGGTGCCTTTAAAGCAAGCCGCGAGCTTCTTCAGAAATTCAAACCTTCCGTTATGCGCCTTTACGATGAAGCAGAAACCGCTTCTCTCATTAAGAAGATCGTAGGTGTTGAGCGCAAGGGTGCCTTTATGAACATCGCTTACGAAGGCGTGAAGGAAATGGTAGAAGTAGAAGAAAAGATCCTTCTTGAAACTTTCGCAAAATACGGCGCAGAAGACCTGGGCAGTGAATACGGCGAAAAATGGTGGAAAGAGAAGATCACCTTCTTCTATCCCGGCCATATGATGGATATTCCCCAGATGTTCGGTACCATGGATACCATTGCTCCTTACGATAAGATCGAAGAGATCTACTGGGCAATGAAGGAAGCCATTGAAACCAACTTCCCCCAGGCAAAATTCATTGCGCACTTCTCTCACTGGTTTGAGTGGGGCGCCATGGTTTACGACCGCTTTATCGTGGAAGGCAAAGACGTTCCCGAAGATCCGGTGGAAGCCCTTCGTCTGCACCAGGCTATCTGGTCTTGCGGCGTGAGAGCGGCTCTTGCTCACGGCGGTGTGGTAAACGATCACCACGGCGTTGGTATCAAACTTGGACGTTTGATGAAAGAACAGTACGGTCCTGCTATGCAGGTGTTTGAAGGCCTGAAGAAACAGCTTGACCCCAACGGAATTATGAATCCGTTCAAACTTGGACTTTAATAAGGGGGTACTAGAATTATGATGATGTCTGAAAAATCCAAACAACACGTAGATTCCTGCCGTTTTTGCTGGATGTGTCACCACATTTGCCCTGTAGGAAATGCTACCGGTCAGGAAAGAAACAGTGCCAGAGCCAGAGCGCTCGGTATTTCCCTTGTAAATCGCGAAGCCATCGATCTTTCCGAGATCATGGATAATATTTATGAATGTTCCACCTGTGGCGCTTGTGTACATGACTGTATCACCGGCTGGGATCCGGTTATGTTTACCAAAGAAACCAGACTCCAGGCCGCCCTGGAAGGAAAACTTCCCCCGTACATTATGACTCTGGTTCAGAACTGTCTGGAAACCGGCAATGCTTACGGCAAAACCGAAACCTGCCTCGATCTGACCTCTGGTATCAAAAATCACGCCGCCACCACCGACACCCTTCTTCTTTTGGGTGCAGATGCGAAATTTATGGCTTGTCGCCAGGCTTTGAAGGCTATCAAGGTTCTGGAAAAAGCAGGTGTGAGCTTCACCGTTCTGGAAAACGAGCCCGCCAGCGGTGCTCAGCTTGATTTTCTTATCGGTGCGGCTGACGAAACCAAGAAGCAGATGGAAGACTGCGCAGAGATTCTCGGCAAATTTAAGACCGTAGTGGTTTACGATCCCGCTGATGCCAAGGCAATCAAGCAGACTTATAAAGAATACGGAATCGAAACTGCCGCAGAGGTTGTTACCTATACTTCTTTCGTAGCAGCTCTTCTGAAGGAAGGCAAACTTACCGCGAAAAACAGTGGTAAGGACGTTGTATTCCAGGATCCTTATCAGCTGTCCCGAGACCTTGGTGAAACCGAAGAAGCTCGCGAGATCGTAAAGGCTTATGCAAACCTTTCCGAAATGCTCTTAAACCGCGAAGAAACCGTTTGGGCCGGCAATATCTTGATGGCACAGTATATGCCCGAGGTTATGAAGCTTGTTGCAAAGAGAAGACTTTTCAACGCCCAGAGCATCGGAGCCAAAACCATGGTAACCGCCAGCGTTTCCGAATACGTATCTCTGTCTAATGCTACCGAAGACGTAGAGATCCTTTCTCTGGAAGATCTGATTCTCGGTTAATAGGGAGGAAAGGCAATGCTTGTTAATTTAAAACAAATTATCGCCATGGCAGAAGAGGGAGGATTTTGCGTTCCCGCTTTTAATGTGTATAATATTGAAAGTATGATGGGCGTAGTAAAAGCGGCAGAAGAAGCCAAAGCTCCCGTGATCCTCCAGGTATACCCCCGACTCATTAAGGAAGAGGTGGGCTATTATCTGGCTCCCGCTATTTTAGCCGCCGCCAAAAAGGCCAGTGTGCCCGTTTGCTTCCATCTGGACCACGGTCCTTCTGAATTGGAAGCCCAGAGAGCACTTTACTGGGGCGCAACCGGCATTATGTATGACGGATCCGTTCATCCCTTTGAGGAAAACGTGGCTGTAACCAAGCATATTGTGGATATCTGCAGTACCATTGACGTTGGAGTAGAAGGAGAACTTGGCCATATCGGAAGCGTGAATGACGAAGCCATGGACGAGTTCACCGATCCTGCAGAAGCCGCAGAATTTGTAAAAAAGACCGGCGTTTGCTGTCTTGCCGTTCTCATCGGTAATGCTCACGGCCATTATAAAAAGACTCCCTGTCTTGATATCGAAAGAGTAAAGGCAATTCGGGAAGCTACCGGCGGTATTCCCCTGGTTCTTCACGGCGGTTCCGGCATTCCCGACGACCAGGTAAAGGCGGCTATTCAGGCAGGCGTTCGCAAGATGAATATCGGTACGGACGTTTGCTGTGCCTTTGCAGAAGGTACTCTTGCTACGCTGAATGACCCAGGCCGTAGCCTTGCCATTGACCTCTTTATGAAGAAACCCATTGAATCTGTAAAAGAACTTGCGCTTTCCAAGATCCGTCTTGTAGGCGCTGAAGGAAAAGCATAAGGATAAAGCTATGAGTAAAATTGTTGGAATCGGTGCCAATGTATTTGACACCCTTTACCATGTCCCCACTTATCCTACGGAAGATACGAAAATGAAGGCTAGCCCCCCCAAAAAAACGCGCGGGGGCCCCCCTC
>JAZNRO010000105.1:0-5318 GCA_045590715.1 Eubacteriales bacterium
CCATCCATTGCGGAAAGGACAGACACCGGAGAGTTTTGCCCCTCTCTGCTTCTCTTTCCCGGAAAACAGCGGATTATATGGTCTTGTCTGCCCTCTATCTTCCCCCTATTAGCGAAGCACAGCCTCTTTTCATTACGGCAAAAGGAGATAGGATCACCCGCCAGGGCTTCTGGAAAAATCTAAAGGATCGGGCAATCTACTGCGGAATTGATAAAGCCATCAGCCCCCATTCCCTTCGCCGCCATTTGGCAGTGAAACTTCTGGAAGAAGGGCGGGATCGGGAAGAGATCCGTCAGCAGCTCGGGAACGTGGATACAGCCTCTCTTCGTGGTTATCAGCAAAAAAATAAGGAGTAAAAAATGGGTATTTTCAATACGTATTTAAAACCCGGTAAAGGGGTAAAAAAAGGAGACGTGGCGGAGTCCTTCGGATTCAAGCGCTTCTTTACCACCTTCGGGGATAAGTTTTGGCGGATCGTTACCTTAAATCTCATTTATTTTTTGGTAAACGCGCCTATTTTCGGCCTTTTTGCCTATCTTGCCGGTGTGGGCGGTGTGCCTTACAGAGCCCCGGTAAACGTAATGTTTCAGCCGCTTATGGGTGTGATGCGCCACGGGGAAAACCCGGCGCTTGATGCTCTTTACGGTGTGGTAGGAACCCAGATCGAGCAGGGTTATCCTTCCTTCTGGACTCACCTTTTGCTAGGGGTAGGGCTTCTCACTCTTCTTACCTTCGGTATTTCCAACGCCGCAATGACCTATATCCATCGTAATTTCATCCGCCGTGAGCCGGTGGATCTGGCAGAGGATTTCCTGCATTGTGTAAAGAGAAATTTCAAGCAGTCCCTTCTTTTAGGTCTTGTGGATCTGGGCGTTATTTTCGTGATCTTTTTTGACCTTGTCAGCTATTTTTACTCCACCCAAAGTTTTGTCCTATTGCTTCTTTTCTACTTAACGGGATTTCTTTCCATTCTCTATTTTTTGATGCGCCCCTATTTATACCTGATGTGCGTCACCTTTGATTTAAAGATCACAAAGATTTTTAAAAACGCTTGTATTCTGGCGGTCTCCGGTATCCTTCGCAATCTTTTCTGTTCCTTTGTAGCCCTTTTGGTACTGATTTTG
Organism: Eubacteriales bacterium; assembly: GCA_045590715.1. Lineage (GTDB taxonomy): Bacteria > Bacillota > Clostridia > Oscillospirales > SIG627 > RGIG5579. The sequence continues at coordinate 1,125 of JAZNRO010000105.1, forward strand.
AACGTTGTTGTTTTTGCCTTCATTCCTTCTCTTGGCGTGGGAATGCTCTTTATCTTTACCATTTCCATTGCCTGGTTCTGTCAGGTCTACGGTGCTTGGCCCGTTGTGAAAAAATATATGATCGATCCCTTCTATGAAGAAACCAAAGAAGTGGCTACATCCGAAGAAAAAGTATTTGAAGACAGAGGATAAGAAAATGACAAAAGAGGATCTGAAGGAGTATTCTACTCTTCTTTTTGATTTTGACGGTACGCTGGTAGACTCTATGCCGTCTTACAGCCGTGTTATGACAAAACTTTTGGATGACCTTGGCATTTCTTACGGCCCTGATCTCATTAGTACCATTACACCTTTGGGTACGGTTGGAACGGCTCGGTATTATATCGAAGAAATGGGCGTTCCTATGACCGTAGATGAGATCCTTCAGAGAATGATGAAAGATCTGCTTTTTGCTTATCTTTACGAGATTCCCGCAAAAGATGGGGTGGTGGATGCACTGCGGCATCTGAAAGAGCAGGGAAAAAGCCTTCATATTTTAACCGCAAGTCCTCATATTTCCCTGGATCCATGTTTGAAACGAGTTGGCATCTTCGATCTTTTTGATCATATCTGGTCTTGCGATGATTTCGACCTTTCCAAATCCGACACCACCTTGTTTTTGAAAGTGGCGGAGAAACTTTGTGAAAAGCCGGAAAACATCTTGTTTTTTGATGATAACCTGGGCGCCATCAAAACCGCCAAAAAAGCAGGTTTTCCCGTTTGCGGCGTTGAGGATGCATCTGCTTCCGGTGAGAGGGAAGAAATCAAGGAAATTTCCGATTTTTATTTAGAAAGTTTTTCTTCTCTTGCAAAATAAATAGGAAAAGAACCAAGCGGTTCTTTTCCTTTTTTTATGCCCCGGAATGAGAAATTTTTCTTTGGGCAAAATAGGGAAAAAACGAAAGGGAGAAAAGGATGAAAAAGAAGGTAATAGACTTTGTTTTGGTTTCTTTCGGCGCATTCCTTTGCGCTTTTGCTACTCGTTCTTTTCTTCTCCCGTTTAAGATCTCGCCCGGTGGGTTCAGTGGTATTGCCCAGCTTTTGTTTTATTTGTTTCAGATCCCACTTTCCCTTACCACTCTTTTACTAAACAGTGTTTTGCTTTTTTCCTCTTACCGCAAGTTTTCTTTTCAGGTGCTTTTGAAAAATCTTTTCGGCATCTTGCTTCTTTCTCTTTTTTTATCCTTTTTAGATTTCTTGCCGCCGATCGCAACCGATCCTTTTTTGGCGGCGGTATTCGGCGGTGCTCTTGCCGGCGCAGGGGTGGGCATCGTTCTTTTACGGGGCAGTTCCACCGGCGGAACGGATCTTTTCGCTCTTTTGGTTCATTCCTTCGTGCCATATCTTCCCCTGGCATTTTTGATCTTGTTTTTCGACCTTTTGATTATCTTTGTATCCGGTTTTCTGTTAAACGATCTTTCCTTGATTTTGTATTCTGCTCTTTCCCTTTATATCGGCAGCCGTACCACCGATTTTGTTTTGACGAAAGGAGACTTTGCAAAATCTTTACTTGTTATGACGGAAAACCCGGAAAAGCTTTCTGCCGCCATTATGGAAAATACGGGCCGGGGTATTACCGGACTTTATACCTATAGCTTTTTCCAGAAGAAGGATAAAAAAGCTCTTTTTTGCGTGATAAAGAGCCGCCAGCTTCCCAAGGTATTGGAGCTGATCGAGGGAATAGAGCCCCGTGCTTTTATCATTATTTCTGATGCCAGACAGGTGCGGGGAAAAGGTTTTCGTGAAACTTTATAAGTTTTTTCTTTCCCACAGAGATATTTTTAACAAACCCGTCATTCTTTTTTCTTGCAAAATCTCGAAAATAGGGGTATAATGAAACGTCTTATAATCTTTGAATTTTGAAGGAAAAGAGAATGGAAAAAGAAAAAATTCGCAATATTGCCATTATCGCTCACGTAGACCACGGCAAGACCACTCTGGTAGACGCCATGCTGAAGCAAACCGGCACCTTCCGTGCCAATGAGCAGGTAGAAGAGCGCGTTATGGACTCAAATGATCTGGAAAAGGAAAGAGGAATCACCATTCTGGCAAAGAATACCTCTTTGTTCTATGAAGGGGTGAAGGTCAATATCGTAGATACCCCCGGCCACGCGGATTTCGGTGGCGAGGTAGAGAGAAGTCTTTCTATGGTAGACGGTGTTATCCTTCTGGTAGATGCCTATGAAGGCTGTATGCCCCAGACCAGAACTGTGCTGAAAAAGGCACTGGCCCTGGGTCTTACTCCCGTTATTGTTGTCAATAAGATCGACCGTCCCACTGCCCGTCCCAAGGAAGTAACCGATGAGATGTACGACCTTCTTATTGACCTTGGCGCTACGGAAGAGCAGCTGGATCTCCCGGTGATCTACGCTTCCGGTCGAGATGGCTGGGCAACGACTGATTACAACGTAAAGGGCGAGGACCTTACCTGCCTTTTTGACGTGATCTTAAATTACATCCCTCATCCCAAGGTAGATGCAGACGCTCCCTTCCAGATGATGGTATCCAATATCGACTTTAACGATTATACCGGCCGTATGGCAGTGGGCAAGATCCTTCGTGGCAGTATTCACGAAAAGAGCCCCATATCCATCGTTCGCCGTGACGGAAAGATCGAAAAGAGCAAGATCGTAGGAATCTACACCTTTGATAAACTGAAAAAGACTGCCACCACCTTTGCAGAAGCAGGGGATATCGTATGTCTTACCGGTATTGCGGATATTGAGATCGGCGATACCATCTGCGCCCCTGATTCTCCCGAAGGTCTTCCTTTCGTGGAGATCGAAGACCCGGTGCTTTCTATGTTCTTCTCCGTTTCCACCTCTCCCTTTGCAGGTCAGGACGGTACCTACGTTACCAGCCGCCACCTGCGGGAAAGACTGTATCGGGAACTGGAGTCCAATATCTCTTTAAGAGTAGAGGATACGGATACCACCGATACCCTAAAAGTTTCCGGCCGAGGAGAACTTCACCTTTCCGTACTCATTGAAAATATGCGCCGCCAAGGCTACGAATTTCAGGTATCCCGTCCTACCGTTATTACCAAAGAGATCGACGGTACCCTTTGTGAGCCCTATGAGAATCTTTATATCGACTGTCCCGACGAATTCTCCGGCACGGTCATTGATCTGATCTCCCGCCGCAAAGGTGAACTGCTGCAGATGACCCCCACCACCACCGGCTACACCAGAATGGAATTTTCCATTACCAGCCGCGGTATGATCGGTTGCCGTGCAGAGCTTCTCACCGCCGCCAAAGGAAATGCAGTAGTCAATACGGAGTTTGACGGTTATTATCCCATGAAAGCCGGTCTTGCCCCCAGATCCCGCGGATCTCTGATCGCCTGGGAAGACGGTGTTTCTACCTCCTACGGTATGTTCAATGCCCAGGATAGAGGCAATATGTTCATTACCGTTCAAACTAGTGTTTATGAAGGAATGATCGTAGGCGAAGCCAACGATTCCAAGGACCTTGTGGTAAACGTGTGCAAGAAGAAGCACCTGACCGCCATTCGCTCCACCGGTGCGGACGAAGCCCTTCGCATTACTCCGCCTAAGCAGATGAGCCTTGAGAAGTGTATGGAATTCATTGCCGATGACGAGCTTCTGGAAGTAACCCCCAAGACTCTTCGTTTAAGAAAGAAGATCTTAAATACCGAAATGCGGGCCAAGATCCGCGCAAAAGAAAAACTCGGCTCTTAAAGCAAAGAAAAAAGCACCCGAAAGGGTGCTTTTTTGTTTTGTCTTTAGCAGGTAACGCCGTTCTTTGCAAGGAGTTCTCTTGCAGATACTACAGAGTCAATGCCTTCTTTATTTTTGATGGGGGCAAATTCTCTTTCTCTTTCCACTTCAAAGGAGAGACAGGTGAGCATATCGCGAACGGTGTCGGTTGCAAGATATTCAAACTTGTATCCGTTTACTTTTTCGGGCTTAATAAAGTTGCCGTTTTCATCCATATAGGGGATCTTCTTTTCTACGATGTGCAGGGGCATTTTGCCGTCTACGATCTCGTACATTCTCTTGAAGCTGAAGAGGTAATTGAGAATAACGCCGAAACGGTATTTCAGTTTGCCGTTTTCGTCCAGTTCAGCCGCCAGCTCATCACCCATTTCGTAGTATTCTACGATGGTGGGAAGACCGTCTTTCAGACAGAGAG
>JAZNRO010000106.1:0-20339 GCA_045590715.1 Eubacteriales bacterium
GCACCGGAGTCAATAGCGGAAAGGGCGCGGGAAGATGCATTAAACTCCGTAGGCAGGGTAACCACCTGAAAGATCACGCAAAGGCTAAAGAGCAAAACGCCAACAAGGGCTATTTCATAGCCAAAAGAATATCCCATAGAGGCAGAAAAAAGAAGGCCTACCAGAATCAGCGGCATAGAAAGCCGGGAACCGATATTGGTAATGGGAACGATGGCAGTGCGGATCTTAATGGGAAGATACTCTTCTGCGTGCTGTACGGCGTGCCCTGCTTCGTGGGCCGCAACACCGATAGCGGCAACGGAAGTGGAATCATAAACGGATTCGGAAAGATAAATGGTTTTATCCTTGGGGTTATAATGATCCGTTAGTTTTCCGGCAGTTCTTGCAATGTTCACGTCGGTAACACCGTGGTCCAAAAGTACTCTTTTGGCCGCATCTTTACCCGTTATACCGCGTCGGGAAAGAACGGCAGAATATTTTTGAAAGGTAGAATTGACTCTGGCGGACGCGATCATTGCAAAGATGGACGCGATCAGCACAAAGAAATATCCGTACATTTCAAAATAGTAAAGCATATAATCCATTTTTTCTCCTTATTTGGGAAGAATGATCTTGGGGTTCTTTTTGCTCTTTTTATAAAGAACAAATTTACTGCCGATGGCCTGAACTCCTTCGCAACCGATCATTTCGCAAATGGCATCCGAAACTTCTCTGGGAGATAGATCGGAATTTTCCAAAACGGTTACTTTAATGAGCTCATTCTTTTCAAGACCTTCTCTGATCTGTGTTAAAAAAGCATCATCCTCAAAGCCGGCTTTACCAACCTGGTATTTGGCCGGAAGAGAATTTGCAAGAGAGCGAAGATAGGCTCTTTGTTTTCCTGTAAGCATTGTTTACTCCTTTGATATTATACTCATTTACACCATATTTTATCCTTTCTGCTCCCTTTTGTCAACGGCACTCTTTACTTTTATACGCCGCCGTAGTATAATAAAAGCAATTAGAAATAAAGAAGGAAACAGAATGAAAAAAAGAATTCGAAATCTCTCTCACGTTCAGATCATTGCACTGGGATTTTTTCTTTTGATTTTAATAGGCGCCTTGCTTTTATCCACTCCTATAGCTACAAAAAGCGGTGAAAGAGTACTTTTTACCGACGCTCTGTTTACCGCTACCAGTGCCTCTTGCGTTACGGGTCTTGTTACCTTGGATACCGGCACCTGCTGGTCCCCTTTCGGACAGGGCATAATTCTCTTTTTGATACAGATCGGCGGTCTTGGGGTCATTACCATCTCCACCTTATTCTTTATGCTCTTCCGCAAGAAAATCGGACTTCGCCAAAAAGAAGTCATGAGCGAAAGCATCAACTGTTCCAGTATCGGCGGAATTTTGAAGCTGACAAGGCACATTCTTTTCGGCACTTTTTTACTGGAAGGCATCGGCGCTGTCATTTTAGCTTTGCGCTATATTTTCACCTATGATTTTCCCGTGGGAAAAGCCATTTGGTTCGGCATTTTCCACTCCATCTCCGCTTTTTGCAATGCCGGGTTTGATATTAACGGTAATTTTTCATCCTTCACGGAATATGCCGGCGATCCCGTTATCTGTATTTTGATTATGGCATTGATCGTTTTAGGCGGACTTGGTTTCTTTGTGTGGGAAGATTTAGCAAAACACAGATTCCAATGGAAAAAATATCAATTACACACAAAAATCGTTCTATCCGTCACAGCAGTTTTAATTATTATCCCAGCCTTCTTATTCTTTATTTTAGAAAAAAATGCATCCCATAGCCAAATGTCTAACTCCCAGGCACTGCTTGCCAGTTTCTTTGATGCCATTTCCCCTAGAACAGCGGGAATGAACCTGACGGATACCGCTACCTTATCTACTCCTTCTACCCTTCTGACCTGTATGCTTATGTTTATCGGCGGCTCTCCCAGTTCTACGGCGGGCGGAATTAAGACCACCACTCTTTTCGTACTGATTATTTTTGCGCTTTCTACCATTCGCAAAGACCGATACGTAGGCGTTTTTGGCAGAAGGATTCCGGAAGACAATATCAAAAAAGCATTTAGCGTTTTCCTTGTAAACTTAAGTCTGGCCCTAGCCGGAATTTTCCTGATCGGCGCCTTTGAACCGTATCTTCATTTCAAAACGCTTACCTTTGAATGTTTTTCCGCCATCGGTACGGTAGGAATGAGCATGGGTATTACAAGAGATCTGGAAAACGTATCCAAGATCATTTTGATTCTTCTTATGTTTTGCGGCAGAGTAGGAAGCATTTCCTTCGGTTCTGCTCTCATTGAAAAAAAGGCACCGCCGCCTATTACGGCACCCTTTGAATCCATCACCATCGGATAAAGAAAGGAAAAAATATGAAATCATTTCTCATTATCGGAGTCGGTTCTTTCGGCTACCATCTGATTCGTTATTTCAAAGAACAAAACTGCGAAACCCTTGTGGTAGATAAAGAAGAAGCGAAGCTGGAAGGAATTCTTTCCGATGCAACCAGCGCGAAAATTGCAGACTGCACGAACGTAGACGTATTAAAATCCTTTGACGTAGGAAGTTTTGACGCCTGCTTTGTTTGTGTGGATTCCGACTTTATGGCTGCTCTTGAAATCACCTGCCTTTTAAAGGATCTTGGTGCCAAAAAGATCTTCAGCTGTGCCGATCACGATCTCCAGGCGAAACTCTTATCCCGCAACGGCGCGGACCACATTATCTATCCGGAAAAAGATCTTGCCAGAAGACTTGCACTGAATGAAAGCTCCGACAGTCTGTTTGATTCCTTTGAACTGGATGAAAACTACTACGTATTTGAAATTGCCGTAAGAAAAGAATGGGTTGGTAAAACCCTTTTGGAACTGGATTTCAGAAGAAAATATGCCTTAAACGTACTGGCTGGAAAAGAAAACGGAAAGATTTTTGCGATCACCTCTCCCGATTACGTATTTACAGACAATATTCACCTTCTTGTTATGGGCACGAAAGAAGACGTAAAAAAGGTGATTCGATAAAATACTCCAAATAAATGATATAAAATATTCATACCAGGTTAAAATTAACCTGGTATGATTTTTCAAAAGAAAGGAGTTTTTATGCTAAAACTTTGTGATATTAAAAAAGATTATTTATCCGCAAGTGACAAAGTAGAGGCCCTAAAAGGTGTGAGCCTTTCCTTCCGTGAAAACGAATTTGTTTCTATTCTGGGCCCGTCCGGCTGCGGTAAAACCACGCTGCTGAATATTATCGGCGGTTTGGATCACTATACCTCGGGCGATCTTATCATCCGCGGAAAAAGCACCAAAAACTTTCACGATTCCGACTGGGATAATTACCGTAATCACTCCATCGGATTTGTATTTCAAAGCTATAATCTGATTCCTCATCAAAGCGTATTGGCAAACGTGGAACTGGCCTTGTCCCTTTCCGGCGTTTCCAAAAGTGAGCGGAGAAAAAAAGCCGCAAGCGCTCTTGAAAAAGTAGGCCTGAAAGATCAGATGAAAAAGAGACCCAATCAGCTTTCCGGCGGTCAGATGCAGCGCGTTGCCATTGCCCGAGCCCTTGTAAACGATCCGGAAATCCTTTTGGCAGATGAGCCTACCGGTGCCCTGGACACCGCTACCAGCGTTCAGATCATGGAGATCCTAAAAGAGATTTCCAAAGAAAAGCTTGTCATTATGGTTACCCATAACCCGGATCTGGCAGACGAATACTCCACCAGGATCATAAAGCTTTTAGACGGAAAAGTAACGGAAGATACTGATCCCTATGACGGAGCAAAGGAAACTGCCAAAAAGAAAGATAAGAAGGAAAAGAAGCCTTCTATGTCCCTTCTTACCGCCCTTTCTCTTTCCATGAACAACCTGATGACCAAAAAAGGCAGAACGCTTCTGACCTCTTTTGCCGGCTCTATCGGCATTATCGGAATCGCACTGATCCTTTCCCTTTCAAACGGCATTACCGCATGGATCAACGCTGTACAGGAAGAGACCCTCTCTAGCTATCCCATTTCAATCCAGGCAGAAAGCGTAGATATGTCCGCTCTGATGACCACCTTGATGGGTGTCCGTCAGGAAGACGAAAAGAACTCCCACGAGCTTGACGCCGTATATTCCTCCAGCGTGATGCACGAAATGGTAAACTCCATCAACCAGGCCCAGGTACAGACCAATAACCTGACGCTGTTTAAAGAGTTCTTGGAAAAAGACGAAGAGATCAAAGAGTACATTTCCCATATCCAGTATTCTTATGATCTGGGGCTGAATATCTACACAAAAGACCAAAACGATAAGATCATCAAAAGCGATATGGAAGAAATGATGAACGCGGTCTTTTCCGGTATGGGCTTTTCCTCCGGTAACGTATCCCAGATGACCTCCTCCAAAGCCTCGGAAAATATGGGATTTTCCTCCATTAAGCTTTGGCAGGAGATGCTTCCCGGAAAAGATGGAACCGGTATCAGCGATCTGATGCGGGAGCAATACGACATAATTTACGGTGCATGGCCCGAAAAGTACAACGAGGTTGTTCTCATTGTGGATAAAAAGAACGAGATCAGCGACGTGGTACTGTGCGGACTGGGACTGAAGACTACGGAAGAGATCGTGGCGGAAATGAAAGCTTCTCAAAAAGGCGAGGTGCTGGACACCACCAAAAAGAAGTGGAGCTATGACGAGCTTTTGAAAAAAGAATTCCGCATTTATCTTCCCAGCCAGCTATATCAGAAAAATCCCGCCGGAGACTATACCCTTCTGACCGATACCAATAAAGGCCTTGAGTACCTGTTCGACAGCAGTATCGGCGCAAAGGTAAAGATCAGCGGAATCATCCGTATCAAAGAAGACGTAAACGCTACCCTGATGAGCGGTGCACTGGGCTACACCGCAGATCTGACAAAGCATCTTTTAGGTCAGATCGAAGATAGCGACGTTGTGAAACTGCAAAAGGAAAATCCAGAAACGGATATTTTGTTAAATCTTCCCTTCAAGCCCGAGGATTTCACGGAATTTACCACCGAAGAAAAAGCAGAGAAATTCCTTCAGTATGCAAACGGGCTGGACGATGAAAAGAAGGCACAGCTTTACGTAAACATTGCTTCTATTCCCTCAAAAGATTATATTGAAGCTACCATTTCTGGCAGAATCGGTACAATGGATCGGAAGAGTCTGGAAGAAATGATCATCCAGAGTCTTACGGAAAATGAAACGGAAGGAATAGATCCCTCCTATATCAAAGACTACATCAGCCAGATGGACGATGAAAAGCTTTATAAGACCGTTCGCGACGGAATGGAGGAAGCCATTCGCACCCAATACGCTGAAGGAGTAAAAGCAAATCTTGCCGCCGTACCCGATCAGCAAAAGGCAATGCTTCTTGCCGCTGCCCTTTCCGAGAATAGCAGAACGCCTTACAGCAAAGAAGACCTTGCCTCCTTTTACGACAATTTTGCGCCGGCTGCATATTCCGAAAGCACCCTGGATCAGAACCTGAAAAAGCTGGGCGCTGTCAGCGAAGACGCTCCTTCCACCATTCTGCTTTATACGGACACCTTTGAAAACAAGGATAAGATCGCAGAATGCATCCGTTCCTACAACGAAGGAAAAGAAGAAGAGGATCGCATTGAATACACCGATATCGTTGCTATGATGATGTCCGGCATTGCCACCATCATCAACGCCATTTCCTACGTACTCATTGCTTTCGTATCCATCTCTCTTGTGGTTTCTTCCATTATGATCGGAATCATCACCTATATTTCCGTTTTGGAAAGAACGAAGGAAATCGGTATTCTCCGCGCCATCGGTGCTTCCAAAAAGGATATCTCCCGCGTATTCAATGCAGAAAGTATGATACAAGGCTTTTCTGCAGGCGTGATCGGTATCGGAATCACCCTGCTTTTAAACATCCCGATCAATATGATCATTCACGCACTAACCGACATTCAAAACCTGAATGCCGCCCTTCCCCCCGCGGGATATTCCCTCATTCTCATCAGTGTACTTCTTTCCTTTATTGCAGGACTTTTCCCCGCAAAAGTCGCCGCCAAAAAGGATCCCGTGGAAGCCTTGAGAACCGAATAAAAAAATGCCCCTGCAGAAGAAAATCTGCAGGGGTTTTCTCATCTTTTTTCACCAAAAAATATTAAAAAATTCTTAACATTTATTTTGACAAGAAACACTTTCTATGATATAATGTATTAAAGGGGTATTTATGCCCTAAATTATGTTTTGTTTTTGGAGGAAGATGCGATGAAAATGATTTTAGCCATCGTCAATAGCGACGACTCTAGCGAAGTAATGAAAGCTTTAAACCGTCAGCACCTTCCTGTCACAAAGCTTGCCTCTACCGGCGGTTTTCTGATGAAGGGTAATACCACTTTCCTTTCCGGTGTAGAGGATGACCAGGTTGAAAACGTAATTAGCATTATCAAAGAGCATTCAAAGACCAGAAAACAGTTGATGCCCCTTGACTACGTACAGTACAACCCCGGTATGGCTCCCTACCCGGTAGAAATTACCGTAGGCGGCGCTACCATTTTCGTTCTGGACGTAGAACACTTCGAAAAAGTATAGATTTCTATGAATCCCATCATTGGCAACGAAGAAATCCTCTCTACTCTTTTCTCTTCCATTCGGGAAAACAGAGTAGCCGGCTGTTATATCATTGAGGGAGCAGACGGAACGGGAAAACTTACGATATCCAGGCTCTTTGCCGCTTCCCTTTGCTGTCCGAACCGGAAGGAAAACGGTCAGCCTTGCGGCGTGTGCCACAGCTGTAAGAACATATTTCTGAATAACTATATCGACGTGATGGAAGTCCGTCCTGAAGAAGAAGGAAAACGGATCAGCATCGGTCAGATCAGAGAAATGCTCAGTGCAACCCATATCAGTGCTACGGAAGGCGACTGGCGGGTATTTATTATAGACGAAAGCCAGAATATGAAAAAAGAGGCTCAAAACGCACTTTTAAAGAGCATTGAAGAGCCCAGCGATAAAACGGTCTTTCTTCTTTTGACCAATGACAAGACAAAGCTTCTGCCTACTGTCAGAAGCAGAGCCGTATTACTGAAAACCGCTCCCCTTTCCGACAAGGATCTATCCCTGGCTTTAAAGAAAACGGGATATGACAAAGAAGATCTGGATAGCATCGTTCTGCTCTCCGGCGGTTCTCTGGGAAAAGCACTTTCTTTGATCAAAGACCCCGGCGCACTTTTGGTACAGAAAAAATCCTTGGATTATTTCAAGGCTATTATGAACGGAGCAGGATTTACCGGACTTTGCGGCATTTTCCCGCCTGCCACCACAACAAGAAGTGATCTTGCCGCTTTTCTTCCCATGATCAAAAGCGGACTTCGGGATCTGCTCCTGAAAAAAACGGATCCCTTTGCCCGGTGCAGTTTTTTCACAGACGAAAAATTTGCTCTGGATCTTTCCAGTATCACCTCGGAAGCACAGGCGGTAACACTCTTTGACCTGTGCGAAAAGCTTTCTTTGGCACTGGAACAAAACGTCAACGTTTTTTCGGCCGTTTCCAATCTTCACTTGACCGCCCAGAATCTGACGCGGTCATAAAAGTAACGGAAAGCACCTTTTCTCATAAAATAATGATATAAGCTTATTTTCAAGCGTAAAGATATTGTTAATTTTATTTTTAAAGCGTAAAAAATAAAAGATATTTTGATATAATGAAAGTCTGTTTTTACAAATTTTGAAAGTACTACTGAAAGGATTCCCCTTTTCACTATGGATACAAGCAAAGGAAAAATCATAATTTCCGGCGGAAAACCTCTCGTTGGAGAAATCCCCGTTTCCGGAATGAAAAATGCCGCAGTAGCGATTATCCTCTCAACCATTTTGACCGAGGATAAATGCGTACTGGAAAATCTGCCCGATATTTCAGATGTCAACGTTTCCCTTCAGATTCTGGAATCCATCGGTGTAAAAGTAACAAAACTGGATAAAAATACTGTTGAGATCGACTCCTCTTTTGTTACTCCCGGCATTGCTCCCTACGAACTGGTTAGTAAAATGCGCGCATCTTACTATCTGATCGGTTCCGAGCTTGGCCGATTCGGCAGAGCCTTTGTTGGCCTTCCCGGCGGTTGTGATTTCGGCGTCCGTCCCATTGACCAGCACATCAAGGGCTTTGAAGCTCTGGGATGCGAGGTGAAATTGGACGGCGGTTACATAGAAGCCACTGCAAAAGACGGCGTTTTAAAAGGTTCTTCCGTCTATATGGACGTGGTAACCGTTGGCGGTACCATCAACGTTATGCTGGCCGCTGTAAGAGCAGAAGGCACCACCATTATTGAAAACGCGGCTCACGAGCCTCATATCGTAGATACGGCAAACTTCTTAAACGCTTGCGGTGCGGATATCAGCGGCGCCGGTACGGACGTAATTAAGATCCGCGGTGTAAAGAAACTGCACGGCGTTACCTATTCTATCATCCCCGATATGATCGAGGCCGGTACCTTTATGATCCTGGCCGCCGCTACCAAAGGTGATCTTCGCATTACCAACGTCATTCCGAAGCATCTGGATTCTGTGACGGCAAAGCTTTGCGAAATGGGAGTTGAAGTCATTGAAGAAGACGATACGGTAACCGTTCGTCACGGTGATACTCCTTTAAACAAGGTAAACGTAAAGACTCTGCCCTATCCCGGTTTTCCCACGGATATGAACCCCCAGATGTGCGTTCTTCTTTGCCTTGCAAACGGTCTTTCCAGACTAACGGAAAGCGTTTGGGAATCCAGATTCCGCTACGTAGAAGAATTAAAGCGTATGGGCGCTAAAATCAATATCAACGGCAGATGCGCCGAGGTGGAAGGTATTCCCCAGCTTCACGGTGCTTCTGTACGCGCGGTTGACCTTCGCGCCGGATGTGCCATGGTCATTGCCGGACTTTCCGCCAAAGGAACCACCGAGATTGATGAGATCTATCACATTTTCCGTGGCTACGAGGATCTGATCGGAAAGCTTCGCGCGGTAGGCGCTGATATCAAAGTAGTTTATCCCAAGAGCATTGAATTTTCAGATTTTGAATAAAGGAATAGTATGGACAAGGAAAACGAAAAGCAAAATCGACACAGACGGCACCGCCGTCCCTTTCATAAAAAGCACAACGGCAAACGAAATGCCGAGGCTGTAAAAGGTAACACGCCCGAAGAAAACGCCCTGATTTCTGCAGAAGAAAAAGCAGAAGAATCCGCCGCTGTTTTAGAAGAAACCGTAGCAGAAAACGTTCCCACCCAGATGGACACCGATTCTTCGGAAAATACCGCCGAAAAAGTTGAAAGCACGGACCTTGATAAGCAGTACCGCATCGTAGGGATCCGCTTCAGACCCGTTGGCAAGACCTACTCCTTTGATCCCGGCGAAATGGATTTCAAAATGGGTGAAAACGTTATCGTAGAAACCAGCCAGGGCCTGGAATTCGGTACAGTCAGCACTCCCCCTCACATGGCACAAGCAAAAGACGTGATCTTACCCTTGAAAAAGGTCATTCGCAGAGCCGGTGAAAACGATATTAAGAAAAGCGAAGAAAACAGAGAACTGGAACTGAAAGGCAGAAAAGTATTCCAGGAAAAAGTGAAGGAGCATAACCTTGATATGGCTCTTTCCGACGTGGAATGTTCCTTTGACCGTTCCAAACTCATCTTTTACTTTACCTCGGAAGGCCGTGTAGATTTCCGCGATTTTGTAAAGGATATGGCCGCCATTTTCAAGACTCGCATTGAACTGCGCCAGATCGGTGTCAGAGACGAAGCAAAGCAGCTGGGCGGTCTTGGTATTTGCGGAAGACCTCTTTGCTGTAGTTCCTTCCTGGATGACTTCCAGCAGGTTTCCATTAAAATGGCAAAGGAGCAGAACCTTTCTCTCAATCCTACCAAAATCAGCGGTACTTGTGGCAGACTGATGTGCTGCTTGCGCTACGAAAACGACGTATACGTAGAAGCGGCCAAGAAATGCCCCAGAGCAGACAGCTATGTAATGACTCCCAAGGGAAAAGGCACTGTCATTGAGGCAAATATTCTTTGCGGTCGGTGCAAGGTAAGACTGGAATCAGATCCGGAGAACATCGTTCCCTTCCAGGCCGATGAACTGAAAGTTCTTCCCAAGCAGAAAAAGAACCAAAAGGAAGAAACTACCACTGAAAAGAATGGCGAAAATTAAGCCCAAATTCAACAAATTTCTGAAAATCTATTGAATTTTTCAGTATCAGTGCTATAATATTGATATCAATTTTTGGAGGTAACTCAAATGGCATACATCATTTCTGACGAATGTGTTGGCTGCATGGCTTGCATTGACGAATGTCCCGTATCTGCAATCGTTGAAAAAGACGGCAAAGCTGAAATCGTAAAAGACGAATGCATCGAATGTGGCGCTTGCGTAGGCGTTTGCCCCGTAGAAGCTCCCCAGCCCGAAGCCTAAAAATGAATAATAAAAACAAGCCACTTTCGGGTGGCTTGTTTTTATTTTCTCTGTCAAACGCTTTTGTTGACTTTTTCTTTTGATTATGCTAAAATAAGCAAACGTTCCGGAGGTATAGCCCAGCTGGTAGAGCATTCGCTTGACGTGCGAAGGGTCAGGGGTTCGAGTCCCTTTGCCTCCACCAGAAAAACCGACAAGTTTCCACTTGTCGGTTTTTCAACTAAATCCACCCTTGCGGGTGGATGAAATCCGCCTCGACGGCGGATGGGTGGATTTAATTTCATCTGAGGCGTAAGCCTAAGATTTCATCAACGTTAGCTGATTTCATCCTTGCGTAGCAAGGATTTCATTTTTTCTATGAGTTCAAATTCATATTCAAAAATGCCCGAAATATCTTTTTCGTAGCCCATAGACAGAAAAATCGACAAGTTTTCACTTGTCGGTTTTTTATCTTGCCCACAAAAAGAAAGCAGCAGAGCGCTGTAAAATGCGCTCTGCTGCTTTCTTTTTTATCGGTAGGATACAAGTTCCGTTATATCCTTACGTTTCTTCTGACGAAGTTTATCGCCTTCGGCGGCGTATCCAAGAGCAATAACCAGTCTGACCGGGTTTTCTAGGCCACAGAGAGCGCAAATTTTATCACTGTCAAGCCACCCCAAGATACAGGTGGCAAGACCTTGTGCTGTAGCTTCTGCGGTAATATAAGCGGAAAGAATGCCAATATCAATGGAACGGTAATCATTCTTTTTCAGTTTCGCGCCCATAGCGGCAAATTTGGAATAGGCTTCTTCACTAATGACCAGCATCACCGGCACATTTTCAGTAAATTGATTGATGCCAGGACCGGCGGTGGCCTTCCCTACTTCTTTTGCCAGATCACCGGTACAAACGGTAATATGATAGGGCTGGCTGTTACAAGCAGAGGGAGAAAGCCTTGCGGTATTAAGAACGGCCTCCAGCTTTTCTTTTTCTACTTTTTTGTCGGGGTCGAAATTTCGGCAAGATTGGCGAATACTTGCAATTTCACTAAAATTCATTTTTTCTCCTCCTTCTGAATTTCAAAACCGAGAGAAAGGATAAGTTTCACTGTTTCCATAGCAGTTTTGCGGTCGTATTCCTTTTCCTCTTCGGGAAGCTGGGCGTAAGGCAACAGACAAGGATGAGTCTTTTTTTCATCGTTTCGTTCCGAACCGTATGTCCAGCCTTGGGCCATTCTCTCCCGGGACCAAACGTCGTGAACGTTTTCTGCTATTTTTTCCGTAAGTTCTACCAGTTCTTCCGGCAGAACAACGTCTTTGGTATCAATAGGTTTTGGGATATACATATTACTCCTTTGAATCAAGTAAGGAAGCCATACGGAGAATTTCCGGGATCTTTTTTACGATATCAAAATCATATTTCTGGAAATCCACCGGTTTCTTTCCGATCTTTAATTCATTATATTCTTCTGCCACAAGATCAAGTTCCTCCCAAGCAGTAATACAAGGATGGAGCTTTGCATGATCGTCCTTATGAGATCCGGTCTTATGAGCATATTCCTTCATTTGGGCAATGCTTGCCTTTCGGTAGCCTTCGCTTCTCATAAAGGCATTCCAACGGTCGTGCTCGTTTTTCGCAAGTTCCAAAAGTGCCACTTCATCCGAAATATAGGATTCAAATTTAGCGCTGATCTTGCCATCCAGCACCGAATCGCCGGGTTTCAAAACACCGCAGGAAACAAGCTTTGAGGGAATATGCAGCGCAGTGGCCATAGAGGAGCGTCTATCATATTCCCGGGTATAGAAGTGATGAAGGACCTCTTTATAATAAGAACTGCCCACAGGCTCATTTAACGCACCGAAATAACAAAGGTGGATGGCAAAAGCCAAATGCTCAAGTTCCGTATTGAAAAGAGAGCGCTGGCGGAAAATGGTTTCAGTGGTACCGAAAATATGGATATTTCTATTCTCCAGAAAACTGTTTTCTTCGGTGAGATTAGATGATTTGGTGCTTTCGCGCACCCGGGCAAAGATCGGCGGTGTCTTCTCAAAGGAACTGCTTTTCCGAAATACTCGGTATAGGTACTCTGCCGTATTGATATTCATCTCATCCTGGCCGGTGCTGAGCACCACGTAGGTAGCATCCAGGCTCTCCTTGATGTCCTTTTCAAACTGAACAGAATTGATATCCGTTTCAATAAACTTGATATCGTATTCCGGAAGGGAAAGTTCGGGACAGGCTTTCAGGAGTTTGCTATGCTTTTGGGAAGCGGATTTATCATACACTCTGATCTTTAGGTGATAGCCTGTGATCTGGCCGCACCAAAGGGCGGTTTTCAGCATCCGTTCTCCCAGGCTGCCAAAGCCTACGATCATCAGAGAAATAAGACCGTCCGGCTTTGCAGATGCATAAAGCGGGTATTGATACATCAGGTCACTGCAGAAAAGGGCAATCTCGTCAATAAAGCGCATCTGAAAATATTCGTGTCTGACTATTTTCTTTCCGGAAGCGCAATTTTTTTCACTGTGAAGAAATTCTTCCAGCAAGGCAATATTGGTACCGCTCCGGGCAAAGGCATTGACGATCACCGGGCGCTTTTTCTGATCCCGGTGCTTTAAAATCAGCGCCTCGGCCAGACGAATGTTTTCATCCTCCTTTGGAGAAATCAGATAAAACTCATACTTTTGAAATCTGCGGCTGATCTTTAAGCTTTCACAAGAAAGATAAAGGGTAATAAAACCGAATTTTCTGGCTTTGGTAACAAGCGGCTCTCCTACGTCCTTCGTGTTGCAGAATACCACCGTTCCCTTTCCTCTTTCTCTGATTCCTTTCGCAAGTTCCAAGGAGTTGGGATTCAAGACAGAAAAAACATGACACTTTTTGGAAAAGCTGAATTGATATTTCATTCTCTCGCCCATATTACCAAACAGAGACAAAATCAAACTGGAGGCTAAAAGGGGTGCGGCGATAAAAGAGATATAGTTGATGCCAAGGTAGATCCATCTGAGAACCCCGGTCAAAGCAATACTCTCGATCTGGGCAAAATCCTGCTTTGCCTTTAGGGTATCAAAGCTGAAATTGACGGCGCTGAAAATCTGATATGCCAAGGGAACTTCCAGTTCTTCTGCCCCCTCCCAATGGGTGGGAAGCACCATAAAAAAGGTAGAGAAGAACACTCCTAAGGTAATATAAGTAATGCACTTGCTGGTACTATATGCACTTTTAAAAGCTTTATATAGAAAGAAGGCCAGCACCAAAAGGCCGGTAAGTGGCAAAATATATGTAAACATAAAACCTCTCAAATAGACAAAAGAGTCCCGAACGCGGGACTCTTCAATCAATTAAAAAATATTTTTCAGGTCTTCTCCGCGGCTGATGGCGATCCAAAGGCGTACGTAAGTACTGATAAAGGAGGAAGAATACAAAGGAATAATATGAAGGCGGTCAAACTCCTTGGAACTTAAATAGGTGGTTCCTTCCTTCACGTTTACTACAAAAACGGGAACCCCTTTTTCCGATACGGAAAGACAGAATTTTTCAAAGCCTTGATTGGAGGTATTTAAAGTACCGGAATGATAGGGGCGGAAAATGATGGCATTGCAATTTCCAACGTTAAAATCATATTTACCGCCGGGGCAAGCGTCTACAACCAGAATACTGGGGCCTTCGCATAGAGTGAAGGCGCCGAGGCCCTCTCTCTCCTCCAGGGTATCAAAAACGGTAATCTCACCGTCAGAAAGAGATGCATAAAACTTACCGTCTACGCTGAAAAGAGAATCGTCCCCTTCTCTGTGAGAAAGGAGCTTTTCACCTCTGTGAAAATGGACGCATCCGTTTTCATTCTGATAGGCTACAAAAACGCCGCTTCCCTTCTTCTGCTTGATAAATTCCACCGCGGCGGCAAAATTTACAAGACCGTTGGAACGGGGATTATCCAGAGGAAAATTACTGGAAACCAATACCACGGGGATGCTCTTTGTGCCGAGGGCATAAGAAAGAGCAGAAGCGGAATACTGGATGGTGTCGGTACCGTGGGTCACAATAATACCGTCATAGTCTCCTCCGGCTTCTTTCACAACACACTCTACAAGAAGGTTCAGATCAGAATAAGTTAAATTTTCGCTGAGGATGGAATAAGGTTCACGGGTAATGAAATTGACCTTATTTCCATATAAACTTTCATACTGATCAATGAGCAAACGGCCGGTTTTACCGTCGGGAGAGATGAAACCGTCGCTTATCATACTACCGATGGTACCACCGGTAAAAACAACAAGAATATTCATAGATAACTTAATCCTCTTTCACCGTAATTCCAAATTCACAGGTGTTTTTAAAGTGACTCTTTAAAGGACAAGCCTTACAAGTAAGTTCCACCTTAACATCGCCAAGAAGCGTTTCCATCACACCGGTACAATAACCGCGAATAAAGGAACAGATCTTTCTCTTCTTTCCTTTATCTACCAAAAAGGCTTCGCTGATGGAAAGCGTTCCCGTCAGGCTGTCAGACGCTTCGTCATACTCAACGTCAACGGAAAACTTACCCCAACCTACAGCGGAATCAAAGGCGCACCACTTTTTCAGTTTTCGGCTAATATCAGGAATAGTGTAGCCCATTTCCCACTGATTATTAATTCTCTCGCCGAAATTCTTACCGCTTATGTAACCGCTGGAGAAAAAGATCTCTTCCGCCGCATCGGCATCCTGGGAAATTTCCACTACCTTTTCAAAAATACCGCCCATCATATTGGTCAAGGTATCGGTACGGAAACTAACGTTTCTCTGATGATCCTCGGGATTGATCATAATACCGCGATCGGGGATATATTCAAACACGGTTTTGGTATGCTGGGAAACGACCTCTTCTTCTACCTCGGGAACGATGACAGGTTTCTCTTTTTTCGGAAGACGTTCTTCTACCGCAGAAAGAATGGCGGGAAGATAGGTGCTGAACTCGTTTTCCACCGCCATAATACGCTGTTTTCTACCGATGTAATAGCGCAGTTCATCGTTTAATTCATACTCTTCCACAAAAACGGGCAGAACCGGAATCTTGCGGTCGATCATAATATCCACTTCGTTTAGCACGTGATCCGATTCATTGGTTTTTTCAGAAGCTACAAGGAGTACAAGCAGGCACTCATCCAGCGCTTTTACCAGGCGCTTTGCATAATTGACACCGCCTTCTACGTCACGCGGTGCAATAAAACAGTCTACTCCATGATTTTCAAGATATTCTACAATAGCATCCGCGCGTTCTTTGTCGGATGAACTATAGCTAATAAATACTTCTTTCATCATCATTCCCCCTTTTTTTCTAAATTATACGCTTTTTTCCATCTTTTTTCAAGTATCTTTGACAAAAAAATGAACAAAATGAAAACAAAAAAGCCCCGGGCAAAAGCCTAGGACTCTTTTTCGTTTTTATTCGGATAAATGCCAAGAAGAAGGTCGGTTCGAACAAAGGCAAAAAGCCTTTTTGCTTTGTTTTCATAGCCTTGGGCCGCAGAAGTCAGGCAAATTAAATACAAAAGCAAATTTTTCTTTTGAGGATGCTTTTTTCTTTTTTGTCTTTTCTCCAGTTCCGCCAGATACTCTCTTTCCATTGCCCTTTTCTCAAAAGCTTTTCTTTCACGGAAAAAGAAAAGCAGAAGATCGAAATAAGCAATGATCAAAACCAGAAAAAAAAGAGTAAGAATCCCAAAAAGTACAGCAAGTTTCATTCTGCCTCCTTACCCGATTCAGTGGCGGAGAACACTTGGAAAAGTGCATCCTTTACACCGGAACTGTTCTTCTGAATATCTTCAAAGCCGTACTGGATACTACCGGCAGAAGAAGTGTGGTTTCTGGCTTCCTTGATCTGCAAGGCGATCTCTTCCCCGCCGGCCGAAAACTCACCGGCTTTATATGCACTGTGGGAGATCACAAGTTTTACACTGCTTCCGATCAGTTTTGAATTCCACCAGTCCGCAAGAACATCAAAAGATGCCACCGTATTCTCCCTATCCCAATAAAGCTGGGGAGAAACGTAATCAATATATCCGCCTTTCACCCAGGCAAGGGTGTCGCAGTAAAGAGCGGAGTATGCTTCCATACCGGAGGTCTGACTACCTTCCGGATCATTAGCAGCGTTTTTCCAGATACCGAAGGGGCTGACGCCGAAGGTCATTTCCCCAGAAACGGCTTTTACCGCTTTATAGCTTTCTTCCACCATTAAGTTTACATTCTGTCTGCGCCAGTCTTCCACAGAAAGGGTGGTATTGCTTTTTTCATAAGAAGCCGTATCATCCAAAACCCCGTTTTCTACCGGGTAAGGGTAGAAATAGTCGTCGTATAACACACCGGCGATTTTATAGGAAGAGCAAAGTTCCTTTACTCCTTCTACCACAAGTTTTCGAACTTCCGGCACGCCGGGATCAAAATATAGCTTGCCGTCATAGAACAAGGTCCAGTCGGGATTTTTCTTTGCCGGATTTTCATCGCTCAAATCCGCCAGCGCAGATTTCTTATCCTCAAATTTAGCAGAGCTGATACGGTAGGGATTTACCCAGGCAACCACATCAATATCCTTTTCTCCGGCCTTTTCAACGAGATATGCCAAAGGATCCATGGGCAATTTGTCACCCTCGTTCTTCACGATAAAACGGGAGGTGGGAAAAACCTGGGATTCATAAAGAGCGTCTGCCGAGGGACGGACCTGAAAATAAATGGTATTAAATCCCGTGCTTTCGCACTCTTTCACAATGCTGTCAAGTTCGGCCGCAAGTTCCTCTGCACTTTTTTCTCTGCCGGAGGGGAAATTCAGATTATAGACGCTGGCAATATAGACACCGCGGATCTCGTCTTCATAATTTTCCACCGTTTCTTTTAAAAAAGGATCAACAAAAGGCTCTGCCGGCTCTTCCTTATAAACAGAAGAATCAAAAAGGAGCGCACCGCCAAGAAGGAATGCAAACAGGCAAACGAAAATACACACGTAAATTACCGTGCGCAAAACAAATCTTTTTTTCTGAAGGAAAAATTGCTGTTCATTAAACCAAGGATCTTGCATTGGTACCTCCCTATTTTTCTTTCTTTCAGTATATCAAACTTTTTTTGAATTTACAAGGTTATTTCTCATCTACTTGATTTTATTGACGAAAGGGAAAAATTATCCTATAATGATAAAAGAAAAATTTTTTGAGGGTATAAAATGATTTACAAGTCTATTTCAGATCTCATTGGAAACACTCCCCTGTTGCATCTTTCCAGACTGGAAAAAGAACTGGGGCTTCGGGCAAAACTGCTTGCAAAAATCGAAAGCGCCAACCCTGCGGGAAGCGCAAAAGACCGAATTGCCAGACAAATGATCCTGGATGCGGAAAAAAACGGTCTTCTTATGCCGGGTTATACCATTATTGAGCCCACCAGTGGAAATACCGGAATCGGCCTTGCGGCACTGGCGGCGGAAAAAGGCTACAAAACCATTTTCACCATGCCGGAAACCATGAGCCTGGAAAGAAGAATGCTTTTAAAGGCTTACGGGGCAGAGATCGTTCTAACAAGCGCCGAAAAAGGAATGAGCGGTGCCATAGAAAAAGCGGAAGAACTGCACCGCGAAATTAAGACAAGCTTTATCGCCGGCCAGTTTGATAATCCTTCCAACGCCAAGGCTCACTATGAAAATACCGGCCCGGAGATCTGGAAGGACACCGAAGGAAATCTGGATCTTTTCATCTCTTGTGTTGGAACCGGCGGTACCATTACCGGCACGGGAAAATATTTAAAGGAAATGAATCCCGAGATTAAAATCGTAGCCGTTGAGCCGAAAAACAGTGCGGTATTATCGGGAAATAAGGCCGGTGCCCACGGGATCCAAGGAATCGGCGCCGGATTTATCCCCAAAGTTCTGGATACCAAAATTTACGATGATATTTATCTTGCCACCGAGGAAGAATCATACAAGGCTGCAAAGCTTCTTGCCACAAAAGAAGGCCTTCTATGCGGAATTTCCTCCGGCGCCGCTCTCTCCTGCGCCATAAGCCTAGCAAAAAAAGAAGAGATGGCGGGAAAAGTAATCGTTCTGATCCTGCCCGACACCGGCGAACGCTACCTTTCCACTCCCCTATTTGAATAAAGAAACGCGGACAAAAGTCCGCGTTTTCTTTTTATAATCTTACTGTAAAAAAGCCTTATTACCGTCAAACATGAGAGTATGTTTTCCCACAGTCTTGGTATCCCAGCGATCGTGCTCACCGTCACAGTTAGGATAATGATCGATCCACTGATAAATAGGAAATTCCAAAATGATATTATTACCGGAAATCTTGCAAGTAACATCCATATAGACACCCCTACCGCTATCAATGGCAGAAAGCTTTGCTACTGCGAGGATCTCGCCTTTCTCATTCAAAAACTGCACCTCACCTTTTGCAAAAATAAGAGCAAAAATTCCTTCTTTTTCAAAAGAAATAAAGGTTTCTGAAATATGACCGGATGCAAGTTGAAATTTGCTTTCTCCGCCGGCTGTATTGCTATCAAATACAAAATCAATTTTTCTATCCATTCTATCCCCTCCTTACACTTTCATTATATCACAAAAAGAAAAATTCTGCAAATTTTAATAGAAAAGACGCTTTCATTAAGAAGATCGCATTCCCATAGATTTTTACTTATTCTTTGAAATGTACACCGCTTGACTGCCAAGCTGGGCAAAACGCGCTTCTACAATTTCTTTTTGATAGGCGACGGTGGCGCCTGTCATAGGATCATTGAGAAAATATCTGCTTTCATCATACCCAACAAGTACCAGGCAATGCTCCCCGGCGATCCAAGTAAAAACAGAGCCGTCTTCCAAATACCAGCTGTTCCCCTCTTTTGCGCTTTTCATTCCCATGGTCGCCCAGATCAGTATAGGTTCACTGCGATCTATATAATCAGTGCATAATTGTTTCAAAGACTTTCCCGTGATCTTTACGGCAGTACAGCTTTTACAATTCCGGTTAATTGCAGAAACGATGGGATCTGCAAAACATCCGTATGAATTTTTATGAAAGGGGTCTCCTGCAAAAACTTTGTTGGGATCCGGGCCGTAGAGTTTCCCTTCTTTTGTGTAAAAATTCATACTACTGTGAAGCCAGTAGCGGGCAAAATCTTCTGCCGAAACATCCACACCGTAATACTGCAAGACCATCGTTGCTGCTACCGACTCACAGCCGGTTGGCAAAGCGGGATATTGGCAAATGGTAGGTACCAAAAGATGCTTTTCCTTTTTTTCTATGGGCACACTTTCATAAGGAACCGGATTTTCCGTGGTCCCATTGATATTCGGAACTGCCAATTCATTCAAGGCGATTATTTTCTCTTCCCTTCCAGGGCCAAAAAGAATTCGTACAATAATCAAAGAAAATAAAATAAAACAAAATAAAATATTGCAGATTCTTATTGTATTCGTATGTTTTTTTCTCTTCATGGCTTCTTCCTGCAAGGTTTGTCTAATCTATTAGTCAAATATAGTCTAACACATTAGACAAATTATGTCAAGAAAGAAAAACATGAAAACACCCCGAACATTAGCGTGTTATCCTTAACGGAGAACACGCTGTCAAATCCGTTTTCAACGGGTGAAATCCACCTATGGTGGATGAAATCGCTTTCGCGATGAAATCCTGCTTTGCAGGGTTGTATTTAGACGAATTTGATTTCATCCAAGGACTTTTCCTTGGGTTTCATCTGAGTAAAGCGAAGATTTCATCGTGGCTTAGCCACGATTTCATTAAACCAACAAAAAAAGAGAGGACATTTCGGGCTTCCGATTTGTTCTCTCTTTTTGTTCGTTATATGGCTTTGGACTACTGCGGGGCTGCATTTGTATGCACAAACGCGATGCCGGTTCTCAACAGATGATTACAAATTCTCCGATAAGAGCATCACGTT